>JAGVEP010000474.1 GCA_020058145.1 Phycisphaerae bacterium
TGCGGAAGGGCGGCCGCTGCGGCGTTTCCGGCGTCGAGCGGCTGGCGGAGACTTCGCTGCGCGGGCGACGCGGGCGCGTGACGTACGACTACAACTGGCAGCCGCTGGAACGTACCGACCCCGTGCGTGGTCACGACGTGGAACTCACCATCGATTTGGAATTGCAAAAATATGTGGTCGGGCTGCTGGAGCAGGTGGTCAGCGACTGCCGTTTTCCGTCCGGTGCGGCGGCCGTCGTGATCGACGCAACCACGCGCGAGGTCCGCGCCCTGGCGAGCTATCCCGGTTACGGCTACGACCAGCTCAACACCGATTTCGACCGGCTGCAACGCGACGCGCGGCGCGCGCCGCTGCTGTTCCGTGCCGTGCAAGCTCAGTACCCGCCCGGCTCGATCTGCAAGGCCATCACACTCGTCGGCGGTCTGAGCGCGGGGCTCGTCAGCGAGAACACGCGTTTTCATTGCACCGGGCATCTGCTGCCGGACCAGGCCGACCGTTTTCGCTGCTGGATCTACAACGAGCATCCGGGCATTACGCACGACATGACCGACGATCCGGCCGGGCAGGCCGCGGAAAGTGCGGTGCGCAACTCGTGCAACATCTACTTCTTCCGCGTGGGCGAGCTGCTGGGGCCGCCGCGGCTGTGCGACTGGTTCTCCCGCTTTGGCCTGGGGCGTGGGGCCGGCACGGGTCTGATCGAGGAAAGCTCCGGCATCGTGCCGACGGAGGGTTGGTTGCAGCGCAATGCGAAACGCGGCTTCGAGCGCGCCGACGCCTGGAATTTCGCGATCGGACAGGGCGAAGTGACCATTACTCCGTTGCAAGCCGCCAACGTCGCGGCCTCGGTGGCCGCCGGGGCCTGGACGCCGGTCCGGCTCGCTTACGACGACACCGGCCACGCGTTCGGCACCGCGCCCGGTCCCGCGACAACTCTCGATGAGCACGCCCTGCGCGTGCTTCGCCGCGGGATGTGGCGGGTTGTGAACGAACTCGGCGGAACCGGTGCCGCTGCGCGTCTGGATCGCGACGACTATGTGCTGTGCGGCAAGACGGGCTCGGCGCAGACGCCGCCGCGGCCCGTCGCGTATCGCTACACGTTCGAGTACCCCGACGGGCACCGCGAAGCTGCCGTCAGCTTTCTCGAAGAGGACGCCCGGGCCCAGCTTGGCGCTCAGAAGCTCCGCCGCGTGGGCAAGCACACGGTCGAGCACTACCCGGCCCTGCACGAGGACGAGAAGTGGCCGGCGCACGCGTGGTTCATCGGCTTCACGCAGCTCGCCTCGACGCCGCGCGGCGAGAAACCACGCGGCAAGGTCTACGCCATCAGCGTGCTGGTCGAGTTCGGCGAGACGGGCGGCCGCGTCGCGGGGCCGGTGGCCAAGCAGATTGCGGAGTACCTGCTCGACAACGAGCAATAAGAGAACGCGAGCCGCTCGCGAGCGCTGGCAGCAGAAAGTGCTCGCTGGCGGCAATGAGCGCTCGCTGGCGCTTCGCGTTCTGACCATAATCCTGCCATGCCCGATTCGGCTCTCAACCTGACGCGGCTCGGCTGGGGGCTCGCCGTGCCGGTGCTGTTTCTTTCCGCCGTTGGTTTGGCGTGCATTCACGCGACCGATCGCGGAGTGCGCTCCCCTATCATGGCGGGCGAAGCCATACCCGCGGACGAGGGCTGGCTGCCGCGTATGTACGACGCGGTTGGGCCGTTTACGACTCGCCAAGTGATCTATCTGGTCACCGGCGTGGGCCTGATGTTGCTAACGCTCAAGCCGAGCTATCAGAAGCTCGGCCGCTATGCGTACCCGTTCTACGCGCTGGTGGTCGGCCTGCTCGCGCTGCTGGTCCTGGGCCACATTCTGGAGCGCCTCGGAATGTCCGGCCTGCCCTTCGTGCCGAAATCCCGCCACGCGTTCCGTTGGATCGGCATCGACCCATTTCGCATCCAGCCGTCGGAGTTCATGAAGCTGGCGCTCATCCTCACGCTGGCCCGTTACCTGCGGTTCCGCGACTCCTATCGCCACTGGTGGGGTTTGATCCCTCCCTTTCTGCTGACGCTGCTGCCGATGGTCCTGATCCTCTTTCAACCCGACCTCGGCACGCTGCTGATGCTCCTGCCCGTGCTCTTTGCGATGCTGTTTGTCGCCGGTGCCCGCCTGCGGCACCTGCTGATCGTGATTGTCCTGGGCTGCGCGGCCCTGCCTCTGTTCTACCTGTATGGCATGCAGGACTACCAGAAGGAGCGTATCCAGGTCCTGCTAAACCAGAATACCCGTGACGAAACTTGGCAGATGGACAAGGGCTACCAGCTCCGCCAGTCGAAGATCGCGCTCGGCACCGGCGGGGTGTCCGGGACCGGTTACGGCGAGGGCATCTTCGTCCAGTACGACGGCCTGCTCCCCGAGGATCACAACGACTTCATCTTCGCCATCTACGGCCACCAATGGGGTTTCGTCGGCGGCGTCCTCCTCATCCTCGCCTACGGCGCCATTGTGCTGTTCGGCCTGGAGGTCGCCACGGTGACCAATGACCCCTTCGGCCGGCTGCTCGCGGTGGGCGTTATTGTGATGATCGTCGTACAGGCCCTGCTGAACATCGGCATGAACATCGGACTCGCCCCCATCACCGGCATGCCGCTCCCGTTCGTCAGTGCCGGCGGCAGCAGCCTATGGGCGAACTTCCTCGCCCTCGGGCTACTAGTCAACGTCGCTCAGCGGCGGCCCATGCTGATCGCCGAGCCGCCGTTTGAGCATCGGGGGGATCAATAGCGGTCGCCGCTGCCCGCCGTCCGCGCGCCAGACCGGTTTTGACGCTCAGTCCGCGTAACAATTGTCGCGAAGGCGCCAGACGGTGGCTGGTTCCTCCAGCCGCTCGAAGCTGATGCAAAGCGCGGAAGCAGCTTGATCGAGGAGCGTTGATATTCTCTCCTCAGTCATGGCGATTTTGTTGGCAGGGTAGACGGTGGAGTTGTCTTGCCAGGTGATTCGCACAGCATTATCAGACAGTTCGTTGGCAATACGGCGATGAATCGCGCCACTCAAGCTTGACAGAAATTCACCCGCCGTGCCGTCGGTTGATCCCATTTTCACGTTGCCGGGCGGCTTCGGAAGCAACTGAAACACGTCTTTCGGGCAGGGCGTGCCGCTGGCCACATAGAACACGGCATTCTGTTCTTCTCGCACGAACGCGAAACGCGCATGCCCGGTTGCACGGACGAACCCGGCGATGTACGCCAGGTGCTCCGTCCGAGCGACGCCCTTAGCCAGGATCCAGTCGCCCGGCAGCGCGATGGAGTCCGCCAGCCCCAAGTTCTCGAACGTGTGGCTTGGTAAATGCAGCGACTGGAGCAGAACGGCGCGCAAGGTCCGCGGGGCGCGTGGTTCCCCGACCTCAGCGCTCAGCAGGTGCGGCGCGCCATCCCATACCAGAGTCACCGATACCAGTGGCCCGTCGCCCTCCAGGCGCAATTGCTGCCTCAGCCGCTCACGCTCCACAGCCGTGGGGTCCGCGATATAGCGAATCGGTTCTCCGTCCTTCAAGCAGTAGCGGTTGGCCCCGCTGTCCGGTGCGCTTGATGGTGCGGCAGGCCGTGCGGTGACGGGAGCGTGCGGCACACCCGGCGCGGGGGTCCGGGCATACAACAACCAGGCCCCCACGGCGCACAGACCGGTCAGTGCGATCAAATAGTAACGTCGAGCTGCTGGCGTCATGGCTACATCGCAATAATTCTGACCAGAACGGTGAACTCGCCGGCCTCTTCATCACGCGCGCGAATCGTGAGCCGGTCGCGCAGCACCTGGTTCGATTCGGGGTCGCGCAGTTGAAACTCGATGATCGGGTGCTCGGTGCCGTTTTCCAGAACGGACCAAGTCACACCTTCGGAGTCGCTCGCGTTGGTGTCATCTACGACCACATTGCGATTCCAGCGGGAGGTCAGAGTGGCACGCCGCGTTTCACTCCGCGCCGCACGGTTCCAGAGCAGCACCCGCGGCTCGGCCCCGATGCTGTCCTTGATCTCGCCATGCACGCCCACTTTGAATCCCACGGGCTCGCCGTTGAGTTGCCCCTCGATGAACAACTCCGCCAAGTAGTCGCACAGGTCGGAAGGTGCCCGGTGGCTATTGACCAAAACGGAGGCTTCGAGAGCCTCCGCTCGGCTGTTTGCCACGGCTCCGGGCAAATCGATGTCGATCCACGGCAGCTCGTCTTTCCAACGAATCGCTTGGAACACGAACGTGTCGTCCGCATGCAATTCGAGCTTGATTGGCTCGCTCCGCCCCGACTCCCCGCGCCACACCGGAGGCAGTTTCAGCACGCGCGGCACAACGCCCCGCGTAGCGTCGATCGTCCCGCGCATACTTACATGTGTGAGATGGACGCTGGGGGCCGTGGCCTGTCCTGAAATCGGGACGTTCGAAATGAGGGAAATATCACCCTTGATTTCACCCGTGCGATCTTGCACGTCAAAGACTACTGATAGCTCCGTCGCAGCGCCCGGCCCCACGGTCTTCGGAGAGACATCGGCGGACGTGCAGCCGCACGACGTTCGGTCGACGCGGACGGTCACTGGCGAGTCCGCGCGGTTCCGCAACTTCATGCTGCGCCGGACGACCGTCCCGCGTGGCACGTCGCCCATGGCGAGCTCGACGTACTCCGCGTCGAGCGTCGGCTCATCCGGGCTTGCGGCCGGGGACGCACTCGGCGCGGTCGCCGGCGCAGAAGTCTCTCTGGAGCCATGCCAGAAGGCAAAACCGAGGGCGAAGGCGACGACGGCTGCGATGCCGAATCGAATTGGCATGTCTCTGGGCACGACCAAATTACGAGTGTTTGTACCAAACCGCACAACTGCCAAGTGCCACCGCTGCGAGAGCCAGCGTGCCGGCGCCAATCCAAAGCCACTTGTCCGTGGCCGGCGCGTTCGGCGCTGGCCCGACATTCTCTTGCTGATACGCGCCCACGACGACTGGGGCCGTCTGTGGTCGCTCGCGCTTGCGAGGCACCTCCAAAGTCTGGCGGTTGCTGTGGACTGATGGTGAGTAGGCCGACGTCTCGGGTGCTGGCACCTCCGACGACAGCGGGGCACCTTCCGCCTGTATTGGAGCGCCCGCCGGGGGATTTGCAGTGCTCGCGGGTTGCGCCGGGGGCTCGCTGCCCGGTTCTTCCGCGCGCTCAATTGGGCGCACAGCCATATTGCCATTTGGCGCGACTCGGCCAGGTACTGCTGGCGCCGGTACAGCGGCCAACGGTCCGCGTTCAGGCCGCGGCGGTCGCTTACGCTTAGGCGCGGGCCCGAGATTCTCCGACAAGATCTCCAGTTCTTCGCCGGGGCCCGGCACCCTGTAAATCATGCCGGCAATGCGATCCGCCACGGTGGTTCCGGGAGGAAATGGCGGCGAGAAAGTACCTGCATCCGTCTGCGGGTTCAGAACCACTGATTCAATGTCGCTTTCAATGTACGAGCGAAGCGACTGCCCAGCAAAGTTCAATTGCACGTCCCAGCCTTCCGGGAACCATACTCCTTCACGGCCGCGCCCGGCCACCCGGACTGCGGACGTAACCGTGAAGCTGGAAGCCTCGCCGCCGTTCTTACCGATGATAACGCGCTTCATCGGCAGAAAGTCCCGCTCCGGGTCGAGCCACACGGTAGCAAAACGTACGCCTTCCAGCAGGGCATCTACGACATAACATTGGCGACCGTTGATTTCCTCGAATTCTTCTCTGAGCGCTCCGATCTGGAGAAAGCTTTCGAGGCTTCCATCGTCGAGCCCGGAACCGCCCGGTTGTGGCGCACAGATCATGAGCATGTTCAGAACGCGCGCTTCCCGTGCGTAATCCATGGAGGGCTTGTTGTCCAAAGCACCCACCTCGGCCGCGACGAGGAGACTTGACTCGGTTGTTCCGTCATATGCGAAGCGGGCGGGTTTCACGTCCACGCCATTGTCCAGTTCGATCCGTCGCTCCATTCGGTATCGGCCGCCCTCACAGTCGATGATCATCGATCGCCAGATCGAACGAATATTACCGCTCGCCGGCGCGGCACCGCCAAGCGGCTCCTGGTGAGTCGTAAAATCGACTCGAAGCCCGTGTACCTGCTGGCGCCTCGCTGTTGCGATGGTGCGCAGCTCGTCTACCGTCAGCCGGTTGCCCAATTGGTCCGACGCAGCCACCGCCGAAAATAGCCCGAGGAATACCCCGAGGCACGCGCTACGGATCAATTTGGGAGTGACCAAGGTTACATCCGCTTTGCCAAATACCGTCGCAAGACATGTAGTACCCGTCACCGCCCAGGCACAAGCACACCATATTGCAAACCACCACCTCGTTTAGATAAGTCGCGCCGCACGAATCATGGACAGGCGTGCAGGAAGTAGCCGTCGATCTCGGTGTTTGTGCACAAATGTACGTCGGGAACCAATCACTGCCGGGACACCCAGTCTCGCAGTAGTTGCATGAATGCTCATAACAAGCAGCACCTTCGCTGGAAGGACACTGGTACGAGCCGATTGATAAGCAGACATAGGTCGGCCCGGGCACCGCGTCCGCCGCCGCATGGCGCGCTCCCAGGAGCCCGGCCGTTACGAAACCGCAAGCGCCAACGGCGAGAATGATGCCTGCCTTCGACAGTCTGTTTAGCACACGCTTCATAGATTGGCTCCGCCGAGTGTCCATTGAGACATGTTAGCTCATTAGCTCATTAGCTCATTAGCTCATTAGCTCATTAGCTCATTAGCTCATTAGCTCATAATGCTATCCGCACTTGCCGAGGCAGTCAAGACCCGCTGGTCGATTCCGGTGAAGAATGCCGCAGGATTGGAAAACAGTCCTGACGTATTCGTTCGAGCACCACGGACACCGCGACGCCGGGACTGGCCCCGACCGTCACGGCCCTCGGCCTTCACTGATGGAGTTTGCCGACGTGCGCGTGCACGGCCACCTGCCGCCCGGGCCGCCGGCTGTCAGTTTGGCAGCGATGACGCTCGATCCAGTTGGGCGGTCATGTTGTCATAACATCTTGTAACTAATATAGTTACACTCAAAGCACGGTTCGAGCGCCCGTGGTATCGGGCTTGCTTATCACACCTATTAAATGCTCTGCGCGCCGCGAAAATCCGTGCGCGCTTCGCAAAGGAAGATGCAAATGTCCAAGATCATCGGTATCGACCTGGGTACGACCAATTCCGTGGTCGCCGTCATGGAAGGCGGCCAGCCGAAGGTTTTGATCAACGATTCCGGCTCGCGACTTACGCCGTCCGTCGTCGGGTTTACCGACAAGGGCGAGCGGCTGGTCGGGCAGCGGGCCAAGAACCAGCAGGTCACCAACCCAACCAACACCGTCTTCTCCATCAAACGCTTCATGGGCCGGCGGCACAGCGAGGTGTCGAGCGAAGAAAAGACCGTCCCGTACACCATCATCGGCGGCCCGGAAGAGCTCGTACGCGTCAAGGCGGGCGACAAAGAGTACGCTCCGCCTGAGGTCTCCGCGATGATCCTCCGCGACCTCAAGGCGACCGCCGAGCGCTACCTCGGCGAGTCGGTCGAGCGGGCGGTAATCACCGTGCCGGCGTACTTCAACGACGCGCAGCGCCAGGCGACCAAAGAAGCCGGACAAATCGCGGGCCTCAAGGTCGAGCGTATCATCAACGAGCCGACCGCGGCCGCCCTGGCCTACGGCCTCGAGAAGAAGGCCAACGAGAAACTCGCCGTGTTCGACCTCGGCGGCGGAACGTACGACATCTCCATCCTCGACGTCGGTGACAACGTCTTCGAGGTGTTGAGCACCAACGGCGATACGCACCTCGGCGGCGACGACATCGACAAGGTGCTGATTGACTACCTGGCCGAGGAGTTCCGCAAGAAGGAAGGCCTCGACCTGCGCAAGGACCCGATGGCCCTCCAGCGGCTCAAAGAGGCGGCCGAACGGGCCAAGTGCGAACTGTCCGGCAGCATGGAGACGACGATCAACCTGCCGTACATCACCGCGGACGCGGGCGGCCCGAAGCACCTGCAAACGACGATCACGCGGGCGAAATTCGAGCAGCTCGCCGATCCGCTGATCGAACGTTGCCGGCAGCCTGTGCTCCAGGCGTTGAAGGATGCCAAGCTCACGCCGAAGGACATCGACGAAGTCGTCATGGTGGGCGGGTCGACGCGGATTCCGAAGGTGCAGCAGCTTGCCAAGGAGATTTTCGGCAAGGAGCCGAACCGCAGCATCAATCCGGACGAGGTCGTCGCGGTCGGAGCGGCGATTCAGGGCGCGGTCCTCACAGGCGAGAAATCCGACATCGTGCTGCTCGACGTGACGCCGCTGTCGCTGGGTGTCGAGACGCTCGGCGGCGTGATGACCGTGTTGATTCCGCGGAATACGACGATCCCGACGAGCAAGAAGGAGACGTTCTCGACCGCAGCGGACAATCAGCCGGCGGTCGACATTCACGTGCTCCAGGGCGAACGCAAGATGTCGGAAGCCAACCGCACGCTGGGCCGGTTTCAGCTCACCGGGATTCCGCCGGCGCCGCGCGGCCTGCCGCAGATCGAAGTCACGTTCGACATCGACGCGAACGGCATTCTGAACGTGTCGGCCAAGGACCTCGGCACCGGCAAGGAACAGACGATCCAGATCAAATCGTCGTCGGGACTCGCGGATGATGAGATTCAGCGGATGGTCAAGGACGCCGAGTCGCACGCGACGGAGGACGAGGCCAAGCGGAAGCTGGTCGACGTTCGCAACCGGGCCGACCAACTCGTCTACACCACCGAGAAAATGGTCAAGGAGTATGGCGACAAGGTGGACGCCGCCACGCGGACGGAGATTGAGCAGGCGGTGAACCGCTTGAAGGACGTGCAGAAGGGCGACGACGTCGGCGTGATCGAGCGGGCGATAGACGAGGTTACCACCACGTCGCACAAGCTCGGCGAGGCCGTTTACAAAGCGGCGGCCGCAGCCAAAGGCGCCGCGGGCGGTGGTCCGGCCGGTCCATCCGGCGACGTGGGCGTGGGTGAAGCCCCCAGGCCCGGCAGCAAAGACGACGACGTCATTGACGCGGAGTTTGAAGTGAAGAAGTAAGCGCCCCGTCGCTCCTGTCTGAGGTCCCCTAATTCGACGAGCTATGTTCGGCCGGGTTCGCAGGCCCGGCCGATTCACTGAGTGGGGAATCGCCCAGCCCGCACATGCTGAGTTTTCCTACGATTTCAGACAACCCGAATTTGACAGCGGGTGGCTGTTGGACCATAGTGTAAGTGTATGCTTACACAACTGGCTCGGACGAAAGGAGACATCATGTTGTGGCTACTGGTACGGCAGTCGCGGACACGGGTGCTGGTTCTCGCCGTCGGAGTGGCGCTCTCTGGGGCCTGTGCAGCCGGTCAGGACACGCCAGCCGACCCGGCGCAGCAGAAACGTCTGGAGAAACTGCGCGCCGACGGCGTGAAAGTCGCCCTGACCATCCTGCCCGCGATCGTAATGGAAAAACCCATGCCCCAGGTCGCGGACGTGTTGGGCCTGCTGCTGGAAAAGGACGGACTGGAAAACCTGGAGACGGCGCAGTCCGCGTTCACGCCGCCGGAAGGTACGACCTGGGAGCAGTTGCCCGCGGCCCTGGGCGAGTTCGTCCGCCAGAACCCACCGGCGACCGGGTACGTGCTCTTCAGCGAGTTTGTGGGCACGCCGCAGACGGGGCCGAAGGAAGTGCGATTTGTGATCGTCGACAAAGCGGGGGCGCTTGTGCTCGCCGACCGCCAGACGCCGGCGGACTCGGACTTCAAGAAGACCGTGGCGGAGGACCCGGACCCGATGGGCTGCTCCGTGCTCGTCAGCCAGCGGATACACAAGCTGCTGAAGCTGCCGCCCGCGCCCGAGCCGGAGCGCGAGGGCAAGTTCGCCAAGCTGTGGGCCCAGAAATCCGGTACGCCGACGGACGAGGAGCGTGCCGCCATGAAGAAGGCCCAGGAGCAGCTCAAGACCGCACTGCGCAGCTCGAAACTGCTGGTGCTCCCGACGCGCGTCAACGGCGAGGTGAATGCCGAGCAGGCCCAGGCATTGGCCACAGCGGTCAGCAAGAAGTTTGGGTGTCAAGCGCGCGTCGCCGACACGCCGTTCAAGGTCGAGATCGCGCCCAACGCCAACGAGCAGAAGGTCTTGTGGGATCTGGCGCGGGCGCTGCGCGCGCATCTGCGGCAGAATCGTCCGGAGGCGGACTACGTGCTACTGGCGGACTATGCGCTAAGGCCGGGCGGGCCCGTGGGGTTCGTACACTTCTTCGTGTGCAACCAGGCCGGCGAGTGGGTCATCGTCGATTTCCAGAACTCGGTGTGGGACGATTTCAAGCAGATCGACCCGAAGTCGGCGGAGGACTGCGACCGGCTGGTCGTGCGGCGGCTGGCCGGCTACCTGCAGTAGTGTAGAGAGCCCGAAGTCTGCCGCGTAAGTCCGGGAGTGCAAAGCTCTGCTTTGCCCCTGCAAACCGGAGGTTTGCACTCCCCGGTTCTCGTGCGAATTCGTGCTTCATTACACCAGCGCGCGTTCCGAATCCGAACGCGAAGCGCCGGCGAGCACATCCTGGCCGCGTGTGCTCGCTTGCGCTTCGCGTTCTGTTGGACCGGGCACGCGGGGGCTTTGCGCCCAGGGAAGGTCACCCGCCGCCGCTCAGGATCACGACGAACGGGTTGATATCGTCGAAATCCACATACCCGTCGTCGTTGCAGTCGCCATTCAGCCAGTTGCAGTCCGGGTACGCCGCCTCGTACGCCGCTTGATCCGTGACGGCCAGCACGAACGGGTTAACGTCGTCGAAGTCAATGGTGCCGTCGCAGTTCAGGTCGCCGCCGAGGCCGGTGACCGTCAACGTCGCTTGGTCGCTAGTCACCGAGCCGCAGTCATTCGTGACGACCACGTCGTAACTGCCGCTGTCGGACATCCAAGTTGGGCTCATCGTCAGCGTGGGACTCGTTGCGCCTGAGATGCGCCCGCCGTCGTGCAGGTCCGTCCCGTTCTTGCGCCACTGATACGTCAGCGTGCCCCCACCGGTAGCGAGTGTCGAAAGCACCGCCGGCTCAGGCACGGGCACTGTCCCGCCGGCGGGTTGCTGCGTGATGCTCGGTGCAGAAAGCACCGTCAGGATGGCCAGATCGCTGGCGACGCTGCCGCAGGAGTTGGAAACTACCACGCGGTACGCCCCGGCGTCGGCGAGGTCGAGTGAATCTATGCTGTAAGACGAACTGACCGCACCCCAGATCGGCGGCCCGTCCTTGTACCACTGGTAACCCAGTGGCGGCGTGCCGCTGGTTGCCACACTGAACGTGACCGACTGCCCTTCACACCTGGTCTGACTTTGTGGCTGGGTTGTGATCACGACGGCAGTATTGACGGTCAGCGTCGCCGCATCGCTCGTGGCTGCCCCGTACGGGTTCGTGACCACCACGTCGTAGTCGCCGGCGTCATTCGGCCCGACCGGGTTGATCGTCAGCGTCGCCGCGGTCGCACCGATGATGGGCTGGCCCCCCTTGCGCCACTGGTAGCTCAGGGGCGGAGCCCCGACCGCCACCACGGTGAAGAAGGCGGCTTGACCAGCGCAGCATGTGTAGCTCTCCGGCTGGCTGGTGATCATCGCGGGCAGCAGCGCGTTCAGGCCCAGGCTGTGGTATATGCCCCCCGCGACGGCGACGAAGCCGCTGTTGGGCGCCGGGACGTAGCATTGGCCGTAGCCATTGAATCCCCACGCCACGATCGAGCCGTCGGCCTTCAGGCCCAGGCTGTGCGACTCGCCCCCTGCGACGGCCACGAAGCCGCTGTTGGGCGCCGGGACGTTGCATTCGCCGTTGGCGTTCCATCCCCCCCACGCCACGATCGAGCCGTCGGCTTTCAGGCCCAGGCTGTGGGCACCGCCCCCCGCGATGCCGATGAAATCGGCATTGGGCGCCGGGACGTTGCATTGACCGATGCTGTTGCTTCCCCACGCCACGATCGAGCCGTCGGCCTTCAGGCCCAGGCTGTGCCCATAGCCCCCCGCGATGCCGATGAAATCGGCATTGGGCGCCGAGACGTTGCATTGGCCGTAGTCATTGATTTCCCACGCCACGATTGAGCCGTCGGCCTTCAGGCCGAGACTGTGGAACCCGCGCGTCGCGACGGCGACGAAGCCGCTGTTGGGCGCCGGGACGTTGCATTGGCCCTCGTAGTTCCGTCCCCACGCCACGATCGAGCCGTCGGCCTTCAGGCCCAGGCTGTGTTGGTAGCCCCCCGCGACGGCGACGAAGCCGCTGTTGGGTGTCGGGACGCAGGATTGACCGTAATGCGGATACCCTGGCGGCGGCCCACACGCGCCAGCTTCCCACGCCACGATCGAGCCGTCGGCCTTCAGCCCCAGGCTGTTGAACCCGCCCGCCGCGACGGCGACGAAGCCGCTGTTGGGCGCCGGGACGTTCAATTGGGCGTAGCTGTTCGATCCCCACGCCACGATCACGCCGACGCTCGCTGAGAAGTCAAACGTCATGACGTTCGCCGAAGCGCTGATGTTCGTGATCGCCAGGGCCGACACGCTGCCATCCCACCAGTCCGTGTCCGGGTTGGTGAGCGGGGTGCAGTCGGTGTAGTCCGGCGCCGACCAGAGGTCCGTCGCGTCGCCGTAATTGATGTTGTGCTCCAGGTCCCAGCGCCCGTCGGCCTGCACCAGCGTTACCAGGTAGTGCGACTCGGGCGTCATCTCGTTATTGCTGTTGTCGCCCAGCGTGTCGATGTGCCAGATGGCCAGGCCGCCATCCGGCAGCCCGGTGTCCCGCGCGGTCTGCTGGCGGTTCTCGACGAGATAGTACTCGTTGGGATGCGCCGGGCGATCGAACTTGTAGCAGCGGTTCGCGCTGGCGGCCGGCACGGGCAGGCGGGTCTGCGGGATGGTGAGGAGGATCGTCTGGGACCAGCCGGCGATGTGCTTGAGGTACGCGCAGGGCTCGCAGGGGTTGGTGTCCGTCGTGGAGTAGGCCATGAGGCAGAACTGCCCCACGCCAGTCGAGTCATAGTCGTAGTCGTACAGGTCGGGCCAGCCCAGGAGCATGTGCCCGTTCTCGTGGCAGAACGTCAGCAAGCGCAGGGCAGTGCCCATGTTGGTGATCTGATACCGCTCCGTACACACGCCGTCCGCGCAGAAGCTCACGGTCCAGGAATGCGGCCAAAGCCCCTCGGCCCAGTTGTTCCACACGTTGCCGGCGTAGAAGCAGTTGACGGCGTCGATCACGCCGTCGCCGTTGGCGTCGTATTGGCTGAAATCGAAGCCGTGGTTATCCAGGTCCGTCAGGGCTTCAATGATCAGTTCGCGAGCCCGCGTGCCGTAGGGAATGTTGGGGTCGGTGTAGTAGGTCTTCGGGTTCGCGGCGCGGTAGTACGCGGTGGGCACGAAATTCGTATAGGTCAGGGCGCCGTCCGACACGTCGAAGAAGTAGTCGCGCACCGAGCCATTGTTGCCGAATCCGGTATAGCCGACCTGGTTGCAGTAGTCGCCGACGGTGGATGCAGCGATGGTCCCGACATCGTCCGAGAAATCGACGATCAGGCAAATGCCTTGGACGTTGTTGCGCGGCCCTTCTCGCGGGCCGACCCGGCCGCCCAGGATCAACCGGCCTTCCTCCTCCCAGCGGGCCCGGGCGGCGCGCCAGGAGCACCTCGGAACAGCGTCCAAGGCATCTGCCTCATCGTCGATTTCTCGGACGATGTCGGGACGATCCCCGCGTCCACCGTCAGCGAATATTGCAACCAGGTCGGCTATACCGGCTTTGGCAATAATGGCTCGG
>JAGVEP010000422.1 GCA_020058145.1 Phycisphaerae bacterium
ACCCGACGCCGCCGCGGATGACCGCTTCGGCAGCGCCTTGGCGGCCAGCGGGAGCCAGGTGCTGACCGGCGCTCCCAACCACGACGCACCCGCATCCGACGGCGGGGGCGCGTACATACTCGACTTGAGTGCGAGCGGAACGCCGTGGATCGCGAGCCAGCCGACCAGCCAGCGCGTGCGCGTCGGAGATCCGGCGGTCTTCCACGTCGTCGCCGGACCCGCCAACGTTGGTATCCAGTGGCGAAGAGATAACGTGGAGCTCGTCGAAAGCGACCACTATGTCGGCGTCAACACCCCAACTCTGACCATTCCGACTGTCGAGCCCCAGGATGCGGGCATGTACGCCGCACGCGTGACCAACGGCTGCGGCGCGGTCATCAGCCTCGCGGCGGAGTTGACCTTGTTGGGTGCGAGCGGCGACCTGAACTGCGATGGAAGCCTCAATTTCGACGATATTAACCCCTTTGTGTTGGCCATGTCGGATCCCGCGGGCTACCACGCAGCCTATCCGCAGTGCGACGCGCTGAACGGCGACTGCGATGGCGATGGGGCGATCAACTTTGACGACATCAACCCGTTCGTCGCGCTGCTCGGCTCCGCGTCTGAGCGGTAAATGTGCCCCTGAACCAACCCGCAGCATCGGCCCCGGCGGCGCGGCGGCATGATCGCGCAGCATGTCTGAACGGGCGAGACGCGCAAATCCCTGTGCCGCAACGCGGACGGAGTTTTCAGGAGGCACACCGTCAGGACGCGCTCCGGATCAGGGCGCGGGCGGCTGTGAGGAGGGCACCGTAGTGGCGTTCTTGTCTATTGCGGACGGTTGTAAGCTGGGCGCGCCAGTGATCAGGGCTTCGGCTTCGGCCAGAAACGCCTCGCTTTCCTCGTCGTTTGACCCCCGCATCAGGTCGCGCAACTGCGCCAAGGCGGCCTGCGCTTCTTCCACGCGCCCGAGCCGGTAGAGCGACATCGCGATAAAGGCGATGTCCTGCGGATAGCCCAAGTACGCACCTTCCTTTGCGGAAATCGGCGACGTTTTGGGCGCGCCGGACTGCGGTTCCCCCTCAGCAGCAACCGTGCCGGGATGCAGTTTCCCTGAGTGTGTCAACGTCTCCAAGGCTTCCTCGTACTGGCCCACACGGTACTGGGCGACGCCGAGCGTATTGAGCACGCCGCCGGGTAGCACCGTTGACTCGCCGAGCGCAGTGCGGATTTTGCCGTCCTCCGGTACTTGCGAAACCGCGACTTGGGCCGCTCGCAGTGCGATGGCATAGCGCGTGGCGTCCGCCTGCGGGCTGGCGACGATCTTCCAGGCGGCGTTATTGAGCCGCATGTAATCGTCGCCCATCCGCTGCGCGCGTGCGATCGCAATGCCACGCATCTCGGGGGACAGCGAGGCGTCCTTGCCCAACTGTTCGACGACCCACTCGGAAACGATCCCCTGTTCCGCGAGTTCATTGACGAGGCGGTCGGCGTCGTCACGGGTGCGCGACGCTTCCCTCCACATCACGTTGCAAGCCTGTTGGCGCACCAGCGGTTGCAGGGAATGGTCGGAGCGGATCACTTCGGCGACTTTTGACCAGTCGCCGAGTTGATCATGCAAGGCCTGCACGAGTGGGGTGGCCTGCCTGGCTGCTGCCCGAGCGGCCTCGCTTTCCGCGAACCGTTTGGCGTTGGGAACGCTGTCCCATAGGCGCGCCGTGCCATCGCTTGAGTGGGTCAGAACGCGCGTGCCGTCGGGACTGAAGGTCACCGACCGAATCTCGTCTTGGTGCCCGCGGAGCGTGATCAGCGGCGCGCCCGTGGCCGCGTCCCACAGGCGCGCGACGTGGTCCGCGGACCCGGTCAATACGCGTGTGCCATCGGGGCTGAAGTCTGCGGCCGAGACCACGCCTTCGTGCCCCTGCAGCACAGTTAGCTCCGCGCCCGTTGCTGTATCCCAGATACGAGCGGTGTTGTCGTCGGCAGCCGTCACGATCCGCGTGCCGTCGGGACGGAAGCAGATGGCACGTCCGCCGAGCGTGGTCATCTCCGCTCCTGTAGCAGTATCCCAGGTACGGGCGGTGTTGTCGTCAGCAGACGTCACGATTCGCGTACCGTCGGGACTAAACAACAAGGTCCACCGGCCGCCGAGCGTGGCCACCTCTGCCCCCGTGGCCGCGTCCCAGAGCCGGATGTCATGCTCAGAACTCGTCACAATGCGCGTGCCGTCAGGGCTGAACCGCGTCGACCAGACCGCGCCCAAGTGGCCACGGAGCACTGCTAGCTCTGCCCCCGTGGCCGCGTCCCAGATTCGGGCGGTGCAGTCCTCGCACCCGGTCAAGACGCGCGTGCCATCCGGACTGAAGGCCGCCGACTTAATGACGCAGTCATGGTCGCGCAGCATGGCCAGTCCCGCCCCGCTTGCCGCGTCCCACAAGCGACCAGTTCCGTCCAATGACCCGGTTAGCACGCGCGTACCATCAGGACTAGAGTGCTCGGACCTAAACAGCCCATCCACATTCTTCTCTGGAGTGGCCAGCGCGTCCCCGGTCGCGATGTCCCACAGACCTGCAATGCTATTTCCCCAAGTCAACAGCCGCGTGCCGTCGGGGCTAAACGCAGCCGAGTTACTGCGCAGAACGGACAGGGTCGGCCCGGCAGCCGGACCCCGCACCCGCCCCCGTACCGACGCAGTCAGCGGGCGGGGATCATTAGGGCTGAAGCTCCAAGAAAAACCGTGCTCTTTTCCGAGCAGCGTGTCTACTACCGCCCGGGTCGGCGCGCGCCAGAGGCGAGTGGTCTTGTCGTTCGCCCCGGTCAGCAAGCGCGTGCCATCGGGGCTGAAGGCTACCGACCTGATATCGCCTTCGTGTCCGCGCAGAATCGCCAGCGCGACTCCGCTCCCCGCATCCCAAACCCGCGCGGTCTTGTCGTAC
Organism: Phycisphaerae bacterium; assembly: GCA_020058145.1. Lineage (GTDB taxonomy): Bacteria > Planctomycetota > Phycisphaerae > UBA1845 > Fen-1342 > JAGVEP01. Next base: position 2,916 of record JAGVEP010000422.1, read on the forward strand.
GACCCGGTCAGTATCAGCGTGCCGTCCGGGCTGAATGCGGCCGCGCAGACCGCGTCCTCATGGCCGCGCAGCATGGCCAGTTGGGCGCCGGTCACGGCGTCCCACAGGCGCGCCGTCCCTTCCGCGGACCCCGTTAGCACACGTGTCCCATCCGGACTGAAGACTGCCGCAAACACTGCGTTTTCATGCCCGCGCAACGTGGCCAGCGCCGCGCCGGTCGTGGCGTCCCAGAGTTTAGGATCGGCGTCAGAGTATCCGGTGAGGATGCGCGTGCCCTGGGGACTGAACGCAACCGCCGTAACCGTGTTATGTTGCCTGTCTAACGTGGTCAGTGCGGTGCCCGTGGTCGCATCCCAGATACGGGCGGCGGCTCCAGACGTCGTCACAAACCGCGTGCCGTCGGGACTGAACGCCGTCGACACAATACCACTTTGCGGTTCGCGCAGTGTGGTTAGCTCCAGGCCTGTTACCGCGTCCCAGATTCGGGCGGTGTCCCGAGACGTCGTCACAAACCGCGTGCCGTCGAGACTGAAGCAAACGACCCGCTCGGCGCGCACGGTGAGCGCGCCCACCTCTGCCCCTGTGGCCGCGTCCCAGGTACGGACGATGCCATCTTGGGATCCGGCTAAGACCCTGTTGCCATCCGGGCTGAAGGCCACCGCTGTCACCCAGCCCCCAGGCTCGCGCAGCGTGAGCAGGCTCGTGTCGACGCAAGCATTCAAATAGCTCCACTCCCAGTTGCGGAATTCCAGCGGGGCAGCGTCCAGGTGCTGACGGACGTTTGCGATCTCGCCGGCTTGCAGGGCGGTCTCAGCGGCGCCAATGTCTGCCAGATACGACTGCCAGCGTGCTTCGCGCCGTTGGCGCTCCGCCTCGTCGCGCTGCCGGATCGCGTCAGCCGCCTGCGTGTCGGCCCGTTGCCGCTCCCCATCCGCGCGGTCGCGGGCCACGCGCTCGCGTGCCGCAAGAACGGACATCGAGATCCCAAACGCCACGAGCAGTACGACGAATGTGGCCGCTACGGCGGCGGGGCCCTTGTACCGGCGCAACTGCTTTTTCAGCATGTAAAATGCGCTGTCGCGTTTGGCTTCGATCGCTTCGCCGGCGAGGTAGTGCTGGATGTCGCGGGCCAGCTCGCCGCCGGTCTGGTAACGCCGCTCGCGCTCCTTGCTCAGACACTTCAGGACGATCGTCTCGACTTCGTCGTTGATTCGCCGGCGGGACGCCGACGCTCCCCCAAGCGTGCTCGGCTTGACCGGCTCGGCATTCATGATCCGGTCGAGTACGTCGCGCATGTTCCCGACCACCTCGTACGGAAACTTACCGGTCAGCATCTGGTACAGGACCACGCCCAGGGAGTACACGTCGGTACGCGTGTCGATCTTGCTCGGCGCGCCTTCGGCCTGCTCGGGGGCCGACCACGGCAGACTGCCCACAAACTGCCCCGTCAGCGTCATCGCGGCCAGCTCTCCGAGACCCATCGGGCCACCGGCCACCTTCGCCAGGCCGAAGTCCAGCACGTGCGGCTCACCCTGGGCGTCGATCCGGATGTTGCCGGGCTTCAGGTCGCGGTGAATGACGCCACGCAGGTGCGCCGCGTTCACCGCCTCGCAGATCTTGGCGAACAGCTTGAGCGTGCTGTCGATCGACAGACCCACCCGGCCCGGGCCCTTCGAGCCTTTGGCCCCGTGTTCTTTCTCGGCCGCCCCCGCCAGGTACACGTCCAGCGGTTGCCCGCTGATATAGTCCATGACGAAGTAAAAGCTGCCCGCCGCACTGCCGCTGTCGTGTACCGCGACGATGTTGGGATGCTGAAGCTGCCCCAAAATCTGTACTTCGCGCTCGAAGCGGGCCTTGTCGCCTGTGCCGGCGAACGGACCTTCTCGCATGACCTTGATGGCCACTTTGCGATTGGTCGATTTCTGGACGGCCTGATAGACCACGCCCTGCCCGCCGCGGTGAATCTCCCGCAGGATCTCGTAGCCGGGGATGCTGTCGCCGTGGGGCAGGGCGGGCGGTGTCGCCGCCTCGGTCGACTCGGCCGCGTCGAGCGCCGCGGGCGTCAGCAGCGTTTCGGCCTGTGCCGCGGAAGGTTCGCCGGTCGAATCCGTCGGCCGGGCTGTGGAATGTTCGCCAAGATTATCCATGCCGCCTCTCCTGCACCAGCGACCAGAACTGAGGGTGGCATTCTACCGTGCGATGCGCGGACGCGCCGGTCAAGCGCCGGGATTCCAAGCGCCGCCGGCGAGTCCGGGTGCGCTCCCCGGCGTCTATCTGCACCACCCGGACTCGCTGCTGCCACTGCGTCCATCCCGGCACGGCTGCCGACTACCGGCGCTGGCCCGCGGCCGTCGAGGCCGCGCTGCCCGAACCATTCCCCGAGCAGCAACTCTACTTGACCCGAAAGCAACGCCCCGCCGGCCCCCGCGAGAACCCGCCCAGCGTAGCACTGCCAAAAACCGGAATAGAAGAGGCCGGAAACAGGATTCGTAAATCCTTGTGTTTCCGGCCTTTACGTTTGCCGGCGTCCGGGGTCGAACCGGAGACCTCCTGATCCACAGTCACCGGGAACGCTTACGCACGGTGATTGACGGCCGTTGATAACCCTTGACAAACACCGGGGAATACGTCATTCTTACATTGACGTTGCTAGGCGGTTATTGACGGTTTTGGACGGTCAACCTAGCAATGGCCTAGCAATGGGATACGATCATGGCGCCTAATCCGCTCCGCATTGCCCAGCCCGACGGACGCTCCGGACCACGCAAGGTGAACTTCACCAAGCACGTACTGGACGAACTACGCACGCCGGAAAAAGGGTCGCGGGCCTACCACGATGTTAAGACGCCCGGCCTGATAGTGCTCGTGACGGCCGCAGGTGCCAAGACGTTCTATCTGTACCGCTGGTACGCCAACAAACCGGAGCGGATCAAGATCGGGCGATATCCCGCGGTGACTCCCGAGCAAGCCCGCACACAGGCCCAGAAGCTAAACGGCCAGATTGCGGGCGGTGCCGACCCAGCCGCCAAACGCCGCGCCGTACTGGCCGAGCCCACGCTCGGGGAAACCTTTGACCGCTGGATGGAGATACACGCCAAGCCCCGCCTGCGATCGTGGCCGGAACTCGCGCGGCAGTGGACGTGCTATCTGGAGCCCTGGCGAGCACGGCAATTGCGGACGATCGGCAAGCCCGACGTTTTCACGTTCCACTCCCGGCTGGGCACGGAACGCGGGCCGTATCTGGCGAACCGCGTCCGTGCCCTGCTACATGGGCTCTTTGAATTCGCAACGGCGGAAGGGTGGGAACATCCGAATCCGGTCAAAGGCGTCAAGAAATTCCCCGAGCACTCCCGCGACCGCTTCATTCAGCCCGACGAAATCAGGAAGTTCCTGGACGCGATCCAGGCCGAACCCGACGGCCGGCTACGCGACGTTTTCCTGCTCGCGCTCCTGACGGGCGCCCGGCGTCGCAACGTGCTGTCCGCCAAGTGGGTTGATATCGACATCGGCCGTGCGTTGTGGACCATCCCGGCGGCCGAATCCAAGTCGGGCCGTGGCATCATCATCCCGCTGGTCCTGCCGGCGTTGAAGATCGTCACCGACCGCAGAGCGGAGACTCCCGCCGATTGTGCGTGGGTGTTCCCCAGTTTGGTCCGCAAGGGCCGTCACCTTGTAGAACCCCGCGCCGCATGGGACGCGATTCGCCAGCGCTCGGGACTACTCGACGTGCATTTTCACGACATACGCCGAACGCTGGCTTCGTGGCAGATTGCCACCGGGGCCAGCCTACCAGTTGTGGCTGCCAGTCTCGGGCATGGGCCGGCGTCCGGTGCAACCGCAGTCTATGCGAGGCTCGCCGATCCGACACCGGTACGCGATGCACTGACGTTGGCGACGACCGCCATGATGGAAACCGGCAGCGGGGAACCCGCCGAGGCCCGCAAGCCGCGGAGCAGGAAGGGGGCACAGAATGCCAAGGCATAAGGCCCCGACAGCCGCGGTACGGGAGAATTACATCGGCCCCGGCACTCTTGAACCGTGCCGGCTGGACTGGATTCCGACCGGTGGGTTTAAGCCGATCCTGGACGACCTGCTCTGGCGAGCCGATCTACTTCTGCCGGACGCCGCGGCGGCCGAGCTGCGCGCGCTGTGTCGCGATCTCCGGGCCGTTGAGAAGGACATCCGGCCGATGGTGGGCGATTCGTTCGCACTGCATGAATTCGCGCTGACACTAGCCTACTATGCGGGGCGTTTTGCGAGGGAGTTGCAGATCAATCAGGCGGTGCATGGGCGACGCCAGCAAGGGCATGGGACGCAGGCGAGCAGGACGGCCGCCCGCTATGCCGCAATTCGGGCCGAGTACCAACGCCAGACCGCACAGCATCCCGGCAGACGCAAGGCGTGGTATCAGGCCGAGACCGCCAAGGCCGTTAAGGTGTCCGTCGGCACCGTCTGCCGGGCACTGACCGCACCGCAGTAGACCACTCACGCCACAAAAGGGGGAATTTTCATACGATTTTCTGCGCAGTGGTAACCAGTGCGCAGGATACCTTTTGACACCGTTGCTTTCTGTTGTTTAATTACCTACGGCGATACCCGCCGAAGGATTATACGATGACCACTTCTACCGTTTCCGACGCCCCCTTGGTGAACGCGAGCGATGCCGCGCGGCTGTTGGGCATCAAGGCCCAGACGTTGGCGGTCTGGAGACTCACAGCACGCTACCCGCTGGCTTTTGTCAGGGTGGGCCGGAGTATCAGATACAGCCGCGCCGATATTGACACTTTCATCCGCGCCCGGCGTGTCGCGCCCGTTGCCGTCGTGAGTTGACCCCATGTACCAGAAAAACAGGCCGTACCCGCAGCGACGCGGGCCGGCCCAAAATCGAGATTGCACCAACAGTATAGCCGACCGGCTGACGATTTCGCAACGGCGCCAGCTTGCGGCCGATCGGGAACTCCTGCGCCGACACCTGCGCGCCGAGCGGCTGGCCGGCATGGGCGAGCTTGGCGTTTTTCTCCACGGCCTGCGCGACCCATCGCGCGACTTGGTGGAGCTGGCGCCACGCCTCCCGTCGGCGATGGCGCGGCTGCTGTACGTGCTGTCGCGCGAGGTGGCCGCTTGATGCGAGTGATAAACATGGCCGATGTACCCATACCGACCCGCGCGGAATTGCAGGCGCACGAATCCGCATATCGGCGCGGGTACGTCCAAGGGTTCTACGCCGCGGTGGAAGCGGCCCGCTCCGGGCGCGTGGTCGAATGGAGCCGCACGCTAGATGTACTCTACGCATGGCGTGCGCAATACGGGGACGGGTTCACCCTTCCACCTGATGCAATCACGAGGCGGCGACCGGCATGACTACAAGCGTCGCCTGCGCACTCTGCGGACGCAATGACCTTGGGTGTCACCCACGCGGCGACGAATGGTACTGCGATGGGACGCCGCGGCCGGAAGCACAGTACGTATTCACGCATGAATGCCTGTCGGGCATGAAAGTGTACCGGCCGTTGACCGCCACTGACGGTGCGCTGCAAGGCCCGCCGCCGTGGACATCATTAGACGAGGTGTTCACGTCCGACGCCTACACCAAAGGTGCTCCACCAATAACCAGCGGATTTGCGTCGATCGACAACGCCCTACGAGGTGGCTTTCGACCCGGATGCGTTTACGTGATTGCTGGTCGCACCGGTAGCGCGAAGTCTACCCTTATTTTGAACGTCGCACGCAAGGTCGCACTGCTCGGCCATAAGGTGCTCTTGCACAAACTAGAGGAGCACTACATCGAAGCAGCCTGGCGGATTCACGCCGCTGCGGCCGGCGTAGACTTGAAGGTACTGATGGACGGACAGGCCGAAGCCGGCGAGGCGGACTTGCAAAAGCTGGATGATGCACAAAAGGTACTCGCCGGAATTCCGCTGCGGCTGAGCGGTGAACGCGATTTAGGCCGCATCATCCGAACTACTGAGGCCCACGCTGGCAAAGGCGGCGAGCTTGTGCTCGTGGATCAATTGTCACATGTACAGATACCAGATGTTGACATCGGTTATCAGCACGCCACGCGCGCATCGAATGCGCTGCGGATGCTGGCGGTTGACTGCAACGTCCCGGTCGCGGTGGTGGTCCAAGTAAATCGCGCGGCATCGAAAGGTGACTCGACGCTGACTTGCAATGACCTGAGGGACAGCGGCGCAATTGAGAACGACGCCGCGGCTGTACTGCTCATTGACCGGGTGACCCGACCGGAGGGATTAGCGCACGTCGGACACCGGGAATTCTTACTCAGCATCATCGTAGGCAAAAATCGTTACGGAGCGCTCAGGACGGACAAACCCTTGGACATCGCGTGGTGGCCGCCGTGCTGCCGGATGGAGGAGATGGCCCTATGAGGAAAGCAAAGCCCCGACGCAAGCAATGGTCACTTAATAATCTCTACGCTTTGTCGCGGGCTGCGCCTGTTGTGTGGTGCGGATTGCAGGTGTTGGCAGTGCGCGCCGGATCGTCCGTGGTCTGCGCGACGCGAAAGCAGTTGGCCGAGACAACGGGCATTGCCCGACACAACACCATATCTGAGGGCTTGACCGCGCTTGAAGCCGCCGGATGGATTGACCGCGTGCTTATGCGTGTAGCTGCTCCCGACGGTGGTATCCGACGCCTGCTAAAAGTGGTGTTGCTGTATGGGCAACAGAATTCGCCGCTTATACAGCGGTACCGTATGAGCAACGAAAATCGTTGCATGGGTAAGCAACGAAAATCGTTGCTAGACTCTCCTACGGAGAGGGGCGGTTCCCGCCGCCGCCCCTTTGAGGGGGCGGACGGCACCCGCCAAGACCCGCTGCCCGAGCATCCGTCCGCTGTCCTGGAACGCGAGCTAATGGCCAAAGCCAAGGCCGAGCGCGAGGCCCGACAGGGTGTTCAAATGAAGATCGCAAGGGCATGAAACTGGCCGCTGGCCAAAGGATTCATCATGGCACTGACCGCTAATGCGAATCGTCCCGAGTACATCGTCCAGGACACCGTGCTGCGACAGCCCGTCGAGGCGTCCCGGCACGTCTTCCAGGGTGCGATCGTCGGCAGACATCCCGCCACCGGGTACATCCGGCCGTTTCAGGTTTGCGACGAGGCGTGGGGTATCGCCTACGAAGAGTCCGATAACTCGGCCGGCCTGTCGGGTGACGTTTCCGTCCGCGTCCAGCAACACGGCGACTTCGTGCTCCCGCTGCCGGGCGTGACCGTACAG
>JAGVEP010000157.1 GCA_020058145.1 Phycisphaerae bacterium
ACGCCCGCGCCGCGCGAAACCGGTCGCTTGCGTTCCCGGCTCGTTTTGGACCGGCCGCTTGCGCTCGCGGCTCGGACAGGCCGCCGGAAGTGTCACGCACCGGAACTGCCCCGTTGCCTCTCGCGTTCGACGTGCGTTGCGTTCAATGGTGGCGGACGGACTTGAACCGGAGACCTGTGAATCGCAAGTAGCTGACGCCACAAGCACTTGCGATTCGGCCCCTGGGGGCTGTTGTACTGCTGGTTGTACCCGCAAACCGAATTCGCCCCTCGACGACCCCGAGATAGCCGCGGTCGTCGGCGCGTGGCCGAACCTGCCGCCGGCGGTCCGGGCGGGCATCCTGGCGATGGTCGAGTGCGCGACCGATGGCAAGGTGTGATTCTGCAACCCTCCGGTAGGGCTTCGTGTTCGCATGGCTGCGCGGTATGATCGGCGTTGTATGGGGTGGTACGCCGCTGAATGGCGCTCCGACCGGCCCTCTTCGCCAGTTTCAGCGGGGCTCACGACCATCTCGGTTCGGATCGCCTGAGGCCGGGAAGGAAATCACGAATGCGAGCTGCCCAAATCGTCGCAAGATGCGTGCCTACCTCGTTGTGCGGGTTCGTGTTGGTTGTACTCCTGAGCACTGGACCTGCTGCAGCGCAGGATGCGGGGTCGATCGTGGCGTGGGGAAACAATGGCAACGGCCAGTGCAACGTCCCAGCGCCCAACAGCTGCTTCGCCGGCGTCGCGGCAGGCGTGTACCACAGCCTGGGCCTGAAGGCCGACGGCTCGCTCGTGGCGTGGGGATCCAACTACTACGGCGAGTGCAACGTCCCGGCGCCCAACAGCGCCTTCGTCGGCGTCGCGGCAGGCGCGTACCACAGCCTGGGCCTGAAGGCCGACGGCTCGGTCGTGGCGTGGGGATCCGGACCAGGCAGCCCGCCAGCGCCCAACAACGGCTTTGTCGCCGTGGCGGCGGGCGTGGCCCACAGCCTGGGCCTGAAGGCCGACGGCTCGCTCGTGGCGTGGGGACGGGACTCCGAGGGCCAATGCAACGTCCCGGCGCCGAACAGCGGCTTTGTCGCCGTCGCGGGCGGCTGGTACCACAGCCTGGTCCTGAAGGCGGACGGCTCGATCGTGGCGTGGGGACGAAATGAGTTCGGCGAATGCAACGTTTCGGCGCCCAACAGCGCCTTCGTCGCCGTCGCGGGGGGCTACGCGCACAGCCTGGGCCTGAAGGCCGACGGGTCGATCGTGGCGTGGGGATGCGGGAGCCCGTACAACTACGGCCAATGCAACGTCCCGGCGGGGAGCAACGGCTTCGTCGGCGTCGCGGGGGGCGAGGGACACAGCCTGGGCCTGAAGGCGGACGGCTCGATCGTGGCGTGGGGACGGGACTCCGAGGGCCAATGCAACGTCCCGGCGCCGAACAGCGGCTTCGTCGCCGTCGCGGGCGGCGTGCGGCACAGCCTGGGCCTGAAGGGCGACGGCTCGATCGCGGCGTGGGGAAACAACGGGTTTGGACAATGCAACGTCCCGGTGCCCAACAGCGGCTTCGTCGCCGTCGCAGGGGGCGCATACTATAGCCTGGGCCTGGAGGCCGACGGCTCGATCGTCGCGTGGGGAAACAACGACTACGGCCAATGCAACGTGCCCTGGCCTAACACGGGTTTCGTGGGCGTTGCGGGGGGTGTCTTTCACAGCCTGGGCCTGGAGGCCGACGGCTCGATTGTGGCCTGGGGCGCCAACTGGTACGGCGAATGCGACGTGCCGGCGCCCAACAGCGACTTCGTCGCCGTCGCGGGGGGCTGGTACTACAGCCTGGGCCTGAAGGGCGACGGCTCGATCGTGGCGTGGGGAGGAGGGCCAGGCGACCCACCGGCGCCCAACAGCGGCTTCGTCGCCGTCGCGGGGGGCAACTACCACAGCCTGGGCCTAAAGGCATACTACATCCTCGGCGACCTCAACTGCGACTACGTCGTCGATTTCGACGATATCAACCCGTTCGTGCTCGCCATCAGTAGTCATTCTGAGTACCAGCAAGCCTATCCAGACTGCAACGGTGACGGGTACGTGGATTTCGACGACATCAACCCGTTCGTGGCGATACTGAGCGGGGGTTGACACAGGGGGCCCCTGGCTTCCAGGTTCTTTCCGTCCCCCCAACCGGGGTGCGGCCGCCCCCTTAAACTTCACGTTTGGGTAGACGGGTTGCGCCCGTCGATCGGCTGGCTGCGGATCGTGGCTCGCTTGTCCGCACGGTTCCAGCCGGTCGGCCCGTGAAAGGACAGGCGAAATGTCTGCTGACTATCTTGGCGAAATTGCCGGGCAGCTTCGGCGCCTGCGTTTTTGGGAAGTAGAACGCGGGGCGCAGTCACTTCTCCGGGCGGCAATTGAGCACGGTGCATTCTCCTCGCCGCGGTTCATTACCCTGTTGCCTGCGCTGCGCGCGGACTTGCCAGTGCTTCAAGTGGCCCGCTGGCTAATGTCACACCCGCAAGACGCGCTGAGCGGTTTTGATGCCGAGGCGGAATTCAAGTCGTGCGCCGCCAAGGCTGACGGGCTCTACATGCCGGTGACGCTGGCCTGGCTGGCGGACACCATTGCAACGACCGGGTCGGCGCAACCGGTCGAGCCTGCAGCGACCCAATATGACATCTTCATTTGCCACGCCTCTGAGGACAAAACGGCCGTGGTCGTCCCGCTGGTAGAAGAACTCGTGAAGCGTGGGCTGCGAGTTTGGGTTGATTACCGGGAGTTGTGTCTCGGCGACAGGCTTCGGCAACGGGTCGATGAGGGCTTGGCCAATTCTCGTTTCGGCGTCGTGGTCGTTAGCCCGTCGTTCTTCGCAAAACGATGGCCGCAAAGTGAGCTCGATGGGCTCGTGGCGTTGGAAATGGCGGATGGGAAGAAGCGCATCCTGCCCATTTGGCACGAAGTGGAGCATGGGCTCGTGGCAGCCTACTCGCCGATGCTCGCCGGACGACTCGCCGTAAAGTGGAACGAAGGACTCGACAAGGTCGCCGACGAGATCAGTCGCGTAGTGGCGTAGCGGGCCCCGAGGCGACCGGGGGCTGGGCCGCAAGCCGCGACGGGTACGGATAATGCTCGCGCCGATTGCGTTGCAGTCCCGGTTGTACCAACGGGCCAAGAAAGCACGCGCCACGAAACGACGGGATCAAACGACAGTCAGCGCGGGCCGCCCACAAACGTCGATTCTGGCGAGAGTTGTCGCGTTGCGACTCATCCGGACGCAATTCCTGGAAACCCCGGAAGAATGGTGGCGGACGGACTTGAACCGTCGACCTGCGGGTTATGAATCCGCCGCTCTGAACCAGCTGAGCTACGCCACCGCGTAAGCCGACCCGCCGGCAGCCCGGCCGAATCGGCTACGCCCAGATAATACCGCCCCCGGGCCGGATTGACCAATCCCCCCGCTGCGTTCCGCCCGCGCCGCGGCGGGAGTATAATTCGTCGCCGAGGACGAAATGCAGATCACCGTGAACGGAGAAGCGCGGACGGTGGACGACGCCATGACGGTCGCCGACTTGATCACCCTCTTTCAGTTGACGCCGCAGCGCGTGGCGGTCGAAATCAACGCCCGCCTGGTTCGCCGGGCCACATTCGCGGAAACTCCGCTGCGCGCTGGCGACCGGGTCGAGATCGTCACGCTCGTCGGAGGTGGCTGATGGAAATCCCCCCGCTCCGGATAGCGGATTTTGTCATTCGGGCACGGCTTTTTGTGGGTACGGGCAAGTATCTGCGCCACGGCGAGCCCGATTACGAGCTAATGCGCGACGCACTAGCGGCCTGCGGTTGCGAGGTTATCACCGTCGCGGTGCGGCGCGAGCGGCTGTACGACAAGCAGGGCCGCAGCCTGCTCGATTTCCTCGATCTGAGCCGCTACACGATCCTGCCGAACACCGCGGGGTGTTTTAACGCCGAAGATGCGATTCGCGCGGCGTTTCTGGGCCGCGAGCTGCTCGAAGGGCTAAAAAACCCCGGCGCACGCTGGGTCAAGCTCGAGGTCCTCGGCGACAAAAAGACGCTGCTGCCGGACCCGGTGGAGACGCTGCGGGCGGCGGAAGCTCTGCTCAAGGAGGGCTTCATTGTCCTGGCCTACGCGAACGACGATCCGATCCTCTGTCAACGGCTCAAGGCGCTCGGCTGCGCCAGCGTGATGCCGCTCGGCTCGCCGATCGGCAGCGGCCAGGGCGTCCTCAACCCCAACAACATCCGGATCATTCTGGAGCAGCTCAAGGACAACGACCCGGAGTACCCCGTGATCGTGGACGCCGGTGTCGGGACGGCTTCGGACGTGACGATCGCCATGGAGCTGGGTGCCGACGGCGTGCTGCTCAACACCGGAATTGCGAGTGCCCGCGACCCGGTTCTGATGGCCCGCGCGATGGCCCACGCCCTCGAAGCCGGCTATCTCGCGTACCGTGCCGGCCGCATCCCGCGGAAGCTGTATGCGTCGGCCTCGTCACCCCTGGAGGGCCGCATTGCGCCATCCGCCGCCAACTGACCACGCGGTCATACCGCCGGTCGAACTGCTCGCCGCCGCGGGCGACCCCGTCCCCCCGGCCGCGGGTGCCGCGTCAGGCGTGGTCGATCGCCTGTCGCGCTGGGACCGCTTGTGCCTAACGATCATCGCGCTCGGTTTGCTGAACTACCTGGCGTACACGCTGACGTACGCCGCGCTCGGCGGTGATGCACACAATGGCCATCGCGAGCGCGTCGTGCGCGCGGATGGCGCGCGGAAGTCGGTCTATTACGTGCGCGGACATTTCATCCACTCGCTGACCGGGCGGGAGCGTGAAGTCAGTCGTGCGATCTGGATCTACAGCTACGCGCACTCGATTTCTGTGCCGCTGACGTCGGGGGCCATGATCATCAGCATGTTGGCTCTGGCGCGGCCGCACATTCTGGCGACGATGCGCGGCGGGCTGATCAGCGGGCAGACGTTGGTGAGCGCGTTCGGCACGCTCATCGCGGTGATCACGCTGGCCGTGACCGGGATGTTTCTGTGGCACTTCGTCGAGGCGCTGACGGGGGCGTAGCGTTAGAAACAGCACACAAGCTGGGTGGAGTGGGCGCCTCGCCGGGTGGAGTGGGCGTCTCGCCCGCGCCTTGGGCGGCCAAGATGGCCACCCCACCCATGCGCTGATAATTGTGAGGCACTACGCTACTTCACGGGATTCGGCGGCTCGCGGCCTTCCAGCACGGCGCGCACGTTCTCGGCCACCATCTCCGACATCCGCTGGCGAGTTGCGGTCGCGGCGCTGCCTAAATGGGGCAGGAGCACCACGTTCGGCAACTCCATCAAGCCGGGGGTCAAACGGGGTTCGTGCTCGTACACGTCGAAGCCCGCGCCGGCGATTTGACCCTTGCGCAGCGCCGCGACCAGGGCCGTTTCGTCGACAATCGGGCCGCGCGCCGTGTTGATGAGGATGGCCGTGGGCTTCAGCGCGGCAAGCTGCGGCGCCCCGAGCACGTGCCGACTGGCCGGCGTGAGCGGCAAGTGCAGCGTCAGCACGTCGGCGACGGGCAGCAACTCGCGTAGTTGCACGCGCCGCGCACCCACGCGCTCTTCGAGAACCGCATTGCGCTGTTCATCGACGTAGAGCACGTTCATCCCAAAGCCTTGGGAGCGCAAGCCGACCGCCGTGCCGATACGTCCCGCGCCGACGATCCCCAGCGTGGCACCGGTAAGCTGGAGTCCGAGCAGTTGCAGCGGTGCCCAGCCGGTCCAGGTGCCCGTGCGGACGAGCGCGTCGCCCTCCACCACGCGGCGCGCGACTGAGAGAATCAGCGCCCACGCCAAGTCGGCGGTGGCGTCGGTGAGCACGTCGGGCGTATTCGTTACGCGGACCCCGCGCTCGCGGCACGCCGCCAGGTCGATATTGTCGGTGCCAACCGCGAAGTTGGCGACGACCCGCAGCGCCGGGCCGGCCGCCTCAAGTAGTTCTATGTCCACCCGCTCGCTGAGCATGGTAATGAGGCCGGCGACACCGCCCAGCCGGGACAGCAGCACCGCCCGGCCGGGTGGGTTGTCCTGCTCGATCACCTCAACCGTGAACCCAGCCCTCTTCAGCCGTTCGACGGCCGGTGGCGGGACCCGTCGTGTGACCAGCACCTTCGGTTTTCCCATCGCTCAATTCTCCGGTCCGCCACGATGACGACAGGTCATCAATCCCCTGACACACGCGGCCGGCGCTCAGGCCGGCCGCGTGCGAGGTTTCGGCGAAAGCGCCGCCGGTGCTCCGGCCGCTACTTGGTCTTGAAATACACCTGGACGGTTTCGCTCTTGTCCGCGGCGACCGTGAACACGAGCAGATATTCCTTGCCCGGCTGGAACTCGACCTTGTCGACCTCCTTGTCGTGCCGGTCGAGGATGCGGAAGTCCTTGCCGAGTTTGCCGAGGTCATACTCGACGCCCGGCTTCATGTTCGCATCCGGGTTGTTCATGTCGCGCGGCTGGATGATGTAGTCGGCGATATCCGAGAAGTCCGCCTCGAACTTCTGGTGCACCTGCATCGTCACGTGCTTGATGAAGCCGTGTTTCTTGGGTTCGATGAGCTCGTACTTGAATTTCGGCGAGCCGGCGACCTGCTCCTTGATCGTGAACGGCGAGTAGCCTTTCAGCCCCTTCTTGAGCTTGTCCTGTTTCGCCTCCTGGCCGTCGAGGAAGATGCGCAGGTTGGAGTCCTTGCGCGACAGATTCTGAAAGACGTTGACGCCCGACGAGGCGCTGCCGGCACTACACCCGGCGCCGCACGCGCAACCCAATCCCAACACAGCCATCGTGAACAATCGCCAAGTCATAGCTCGTCCTCACTACGTGGTGACCACTGAAAATGGCGAACCCGGCCGTGGGCCCGCCGGCCGGGGACCGCACCCGGCCGATCCATAAGTCTAGCGTCGCGGAAGTGGACAACAACCCCACGGACGACAGCGGCTGGTCGCGGCCTGTTCCTCGTCAGTGTACATCCGCCAGGATGCGCTGCACGACTTGCTCGAACGACAGCCCCGCCCGATCCGCCGCCGCCGAAAACCCCGCGTCCGGCGACAAGCACGGATTCGCGTTGATCTCGAGCACCCACGGCCGGCCCGCCTCATCCACGCGAAAATCAACCCGCGCATAGCCGCGCAGACCCAGGCACTGCCAGCAGTCCCGCGCCAGTCGGCCGAGCTCAGCGAGCAGGGCGTCGTCCGTCCGTGGAAAATCGAAGCAGTGCGGCGTGTGATGGTATTCGAACGACTGGTCGTCCCATTTCGCGCGGTAGCCGACCAGCTTCGGCCGATCATCGGGATAATCGACAAAGCGGATTTCCGCCGGCGGGAGCAGTTCCGGGCCGTCCGGTCCGCCGAGCACGGCCAGATTGAATTCGCGGCCCGCGATGTAGAGTTCGGCGAAGGCCTCGCCGCCCAGCCGCCCAGCACGCTCGCGGATTTCGCGTTGAAGGCCCGCCAGGTCCGTCGCCGCGACCACGCAATCGTCTTCGAGCCCGACCGACGCCTCTTCCCAGACCGATTTAACGACGTAGCGGGCCGGCAGCGGGGGATCGCCGCTGCCGGGGCCTGTCGCGGTCACCCACGGC
>JAGVEP010000485.1 GCA_020058145.1 Phycisphaerae bacterium
CCGTCCAGCACCGCGCGGATCGCGTGCAGCAGCTCGCCGCGGGGGTGATCGTTCAGCAAGCTGGCGATCGGGGGTTGATTCAGCAAGTGATCGACGGACGGCAGCCGTCGCAGGGCCTCGTGCGCGACGTCATCGGCGGGCAACGTGGACATCGCGGGGATGATAACCCCGCGCCGCCGGCCGGCGATAGTCGCCCCGCGCCTTACGCCGCGTTTTGCAGCCACAAGATGGCCGCCCCGGTGAGCAGGGGGATGGTCAGGTTGTCGTTCAGCTCGAGCCGGCCCAACTTGAGCGTCGGCAGGGCTTCGACGACGGTCGCCACCAGCGCCGCGATCAATCCAACGCCCTTCGCATTCGGCAGCAGCACCCACAGAATGGCCACCGCGGTGACAAAAAACGCCAAACTCCCCGCCAGGCTCTTACCCAGAAACCGCCTGCGGCCGAACGTGATCCCCACCAATGACGCCGCCGAATCCGAGATGCTCCCGATGAGCATGGCGGCGATGGCCACGGGCTTCGGAAACAGCCAGACGGCCAGCCAGGCGCCCAGCAGTACATAGGTGGCACCGGTGATCCGGTTCCACTCGGCCGAGCGCACCATGAACCCGACCGCCCGTCGAAAATACTCATGGAACCTCGGACTGACGTGCCGCGCCGTCTCGATTACGACTGCCAAGATCACACACGGCGTCAACAGGCGCAGCAGCAACTCGCGCCTGACGAACATGTACACCACCGGCGTCGTGGCGGAGACGAGATGCAGCACCTTCCGGCTGATCTCAGCGCGATATGCAGGACTCAGCGGCACTACAGGGCTCCCGGGATCGACGTAACGCGTCGCAAGAGCTTAGCGGCAGCGGGCCAGTGTACTGCCGGGCAGGAACGCCGTCCTATCCGGGCCGCCCGAGCGAGCGGTGCAAGTCCCCATCCGAGCCGCCCGCGCGAGCGGGCGGTGTGGGTCCGCGGGTGACGGATCGCTGGCCCGCGTTCGCGGGTCGGGCAGAACACGCAGTGGCCGCCCTGAGACGTAACAGCAGTTGCTCTTGGCCCCATAATTTCGAGCCGATCGTTGGCTTTTCTGCGGATCGGGTCCTAGCATATAAATGGATGTGGGTGGCTGGTGGGCTGGGACCGCTCACCGCGGCGGATTGGTCTGGGCGTGCCGCCGGAGGAAACGGGTATGTTTCGAATCGCCATCGGGCTCTTGCTGCTCGCCGGGAGCGTTTCCGCGTTCGGCACGCCGTACTGGATTGACTATGAAGCCGACAATCCAGCGCATCATTTTCCGGAACAAGAGGGCTGGACCCGGATTTGGGGAAACTGGCAGGGTCAGTTTCACGGCACGGGCGCCGTGCGCACGCTCCATGACGGCATGTTGACGTACGACTCGCTGTACGACGACGGCGTGTACGACTTTTCGAAAATGACCCGGCCGGGACAGATGAATCCAGGCCCGGGCGAAGTATTCGTGTGCGAATGGCGCCTAAGGGTCAACGAGACCCATGGATTCATGGACCCCGGCGACCCTGGGATCGGATTTTCAAGCGATGATGCGTGGCAGTTCGGCTACGAGTTTACGAGGGATCGGATTCGCAGCGTGTTCGAGAACTACCTGGAGATTCCATTTACGCCCGGCGTTTTTCACGACTACCAGATCGTCTCCCCAGACATACGCATCTATACGCTTTACATCGACAGCGTAATCGCGCACGAAGGTACGTTGGACCACCGATTCTCCACGTCCAGAATCGTCTGGGGCGACTTCGTTCAAGGGGCGACGAGCGTTCACGACTGGGAGTACGTTCGATTCGGGGTGACACCCGAGCCGGGTTCATTCTGCCTGTTGTGTCTGCTTGGCGCCGGCTGTGTATGCCGGCGTGGGTCTCATCGGCGGCGCTTGAACGGTTCAGGTCGCCGCGTAATGGTTCACGTTGTGAAAGGAGATGCGACATGAAACGCAGAGTGGTCGGAATACTGCTCCTGCTGGCCGGTACGATTGCTGCCCGGGCGAGCCCCTTCTGGGTGACCTGGGAAGAGGGCTGGCCGGACCAGCAAGGCTGGATCGAGGGATGGAGTATTCCGGCGCAAAAGTGGCTCGAGGACGGGTTGCTGTTCATTGACTCCCGGGCCCAGGGAGGTGCGGACGGGTACTACCAGTCGCCCGCAAGCCTGATGCCTGGTTTTCAGGAAACATTTACGTTGCAATGGCGCATTCGTGTTTACGAGTCCACACCCACCTCGGACCCTGGCGTCATCGTGCGAGCGGACGACCACTACTCCGTGGCCTTCACCTTGGACACGCACAGCGTTCACAGCAATTACGAGCCAGGAAAGTGGGCGTCGTTTGCGCCGGACGAGTTCCATGACTTCGCGGTCCAATCGACCGATATGCGCGTCTACGACCTCTACATCGATGGAGCCCTCGCGATGCAAGGTACGTTCTTTGAGAGCCTGTTCCCAGGCCCGAGTGTCGCCTGGGGCGACCTTTCCAGCGGCATGAGTCTGGCGGCATGGGACAGCCTGCAATACGGCATCATCCCCGCGCCGTCCGCGCTCTTTTGCCTCTTGTTCGCATTGTGTTCCGCCGGGTCACCGAAGCGTTCGGTGACCGCGAGATTATTGCACTCTTAGCAAACGGAGAACGACATGAAACTCCGAATCGCAGCTATTACTCTGCTTGGCATGGCGGTATCGTCCGCTTGGGCACTCAACGTCATCAACGAATGGGGTGGACACGTCCTGCACGGCGACTACGAGATTGATTTCGACCCGCAAATCGGCGACTACGGGGTGAGGATCACTGCCAACCCGCACCCGGAAGTGCCCTGGAGATTCGAGGCGTACGAGGACAGTCTGCCTGAGCAGCCGCCGGGCGACATCGACTACATCAGCATTGACAGCACTGTGCCCGTCGGCGACATTGTCCTCAGCGTGATCGGCGACCAGAGCATGGGGCACGACCGCGGTGCCCGGGCGCTGAAATCGCTTGACTTGGTCAACAACGGCAGCGGCAACATTATCGACGTGGTAGACATCACGGACGACTTCGGCGCACTCGGCCCGATGCGCGCACCGATCGCTGGTGCGCTGACCATCGGCCATGATGTCCTGAACGAAATCCTCGTCTCGGATATCGGCACGCTGACCATCGGCGGGCGCCTGGCGGCTGGCCTGGAATGCGACACGCTGGGAGACACGGTAATTGCCGAATTGGATGGTGGTTCGCTGGTGTGTGGCAGTCTCGGGAACTTGACGCTCGGTGACGCGGAGCATCTGACGCACTCGGGCTACATCGGGATCAACGATGTTATGGGTTACAATCGATCTTTGTATATCAACGGCTCGCTTAATGGTGAAATATATTTACAACATGGACTGACCTCATGGGGGCGGATCGAGGCGACGGAGGACCTGGGGACCGTGCTTTCGCACGGCGTGTTGAGCCCAGCGAGTCACATTACGGTGGGGCGCGACCTCGGGTATCTCCAGGTACTGAGTTCGGCGAACGGACACGTCTGGGTCGGCAACCGCGTGACCGACCCTGACACGGGGCTGAGGATAACCGGAGACGTAGCTGACACCGGCCGCATCGACGTTGGCGGCGACGCAACACGCCTAACGGTCGGAGGCAACTTTGCTGGGGTCTTCTGGGCGGTCGGCCGGGTTGATTACCTGGGCATCTCGGGCGCCATGAGCCGAACGGTGCATTCGGACAGTACGTTCGCCTCGATGCTGTTCGAGAGCGGGATCGCGGAGGGCGCCATCGTGGAGGCGGACTCCGTGAATAGTCTGACCGTGTTATCCGAGGCGGTCGAGGGGACGGTCGTCGCCACGCAGAGTATCGTCTCAGCTGCGCTCCACGCGGGAATCGCCCAGGGGGGCCTCGTGGAGGCGGCCGAAATCAAGAATATGATCGTCGATGGTGCAATCGATGGAACGCTCCGGGCGAGCGGCGAGCTGTCTGGGCAAGTCGGCACCGGAGGAATCGGGTCAACCGGACTTGTCGACATCGGCTTGCTGAGCGGTACCCTGGACGTTGACGACGTGGTCGGCGAAATCGACGTGCAGCAGGATGTCCTGGGCGTCATTACCACCCGGTCGTCAATCCTTCCGGGGCCTTTCGATGCCGACCTTATCGGCAGCTTGCACGTGTTTGGGTCGGTTTATGGCTCCATTGCCGTGAATGGGTCAGTTCGCGGCTCCCTGGTTGTTGAGGGCGTGCTTGGGGATGATCCGGAGAACCCGCTCAGCCGCGGGCACATCACGGTCACTCGCTCGCTGCTGGACAACGCGGCGATCACGATTGGGACCAACTACACGGTGACGACCGAGTTCATCAGCATTCACTATTCCGGCTTCGAGGACGGCGATTCCTGGGACCCCAACGCCGTCGTCACGGTCAACGGCATCGAATGCCACGGCGATACGCCTGCATTGAACGTGCGTAGGTGCAGTCCGTGCAAGGGCGACATGGATGGCAATGGCATAGTGGATTTCGACGACATCAACTGGTTCGTTTCTGCGCTGACCGACCCGGCCGGTTACTCGCTGGCCCTGCCCGGCTTGGGTGGCACGTTCGCTGACAACTACGAAAGCGGTTCACGGGTTTTTCATGGCGACTGCAACTGCGACGAGCTGCTCGATTTCGACGACATCAATCCGTTCATCGCGCGGCTCAGCATGGAGTGCGATCCCGGCTGCCCCGGCGACGAGCAAATGATGGGCGCCCCGCAACTCGCCGCGGGCATACGGGCGCACGTGCCGGCGGGGCGCCTGCCGGCGCTACGGGCGTTTGTGACGCAGGTGATTGCGCACCATGCGAATCACCCGGTCCAGCGGGCGTATTGGCAGCAGGTGTTGACGCGGTTGAGCCAGTAGGCAGCAGGGCAACGAGGCAACGAGGCAACAAACAGACAAGGCAACGGGGCTGAGAGGCTCCCATCCTCCCCGGCGCGCGCGAGCGCGCAATGCGCGCCCGCGGACGCCCGCGAGCTCGCGCTCGCGGCTCGGACAGAACACGTAGCGGGAGCTCTCAGCGAACACACCAGCCGCGGAATCCGGCTGTCAGCATTACAAAGAAGCCGCCGATCTGTAACGCCCGGCGGGCAGACAGAGTGCTGCCCGCCTGCTATGCTCCTCTAGCGGTGATCCGGTCACGGGAGAACTGCTGTGTGCCCCAAGTGTCGCCAGCCGCTAATTGTCGTTGAGCTGCACGGCGTGGAGGTGGACTACTGCCTCGCTTGCCGTGGCACCTGGCTTGACGCCGGTGAACTTGAGTTGATCGCAGAGTTGGCGAGTGGCCAAACCGGCGCCCTGGCGGCGGCGCTGCGGACCACGGAAGCCGGCCAGGCGAGCCCGCGCCGCTGTCCGCGTTGTCGCCGGAAGATGCGGCAAATCACGGTCGGGCAAACCTCGACGGTCGAGCTCGAACGCTGCCGCCGCGGTCACGGTCTGTGGCTCGACGCCGGCGAGTTGGCCACCATCGTGCGTGAATTCACGGGCACGGCTGATCCCGCCGTGGCGAAGTTCTTCGGTGATCTCTTCGGCATAGCAACGGCCCAGGCAACGGAGGCAAGCTAGTCATGGGTACGAGCACAATCGCACTGCTGGTCGTGGCCGGAATCGGAGTCCTAATCCTCTTCTGGGTGATCGGCCTGTACAACGGCCTTGTGCGGGTGCGCAACGAGGTCAAGAACGCGTGGTCGCAAATCGACGTGCAGCTCAAACGCCGGCACGACTTGATTCCAAACCTGGTCGAGACCGTCAGAGGCTACGCAGGGCATGAAAAAGGCACCCTCGAGGCCGTCGTGCAGGCCCGCAGCCGGGCGGTCGGGGCGACGGACATCGGGGACCGCGTGCGTGCGGAAGGCGAGCTGTCGCAAGCCCTCGGCCGGCTGATGGTGGTGGTCGAGAGCTACCCCGACCTCAAGGCCAACCAGAACTTCCTTGGGCTCCAGGAAGAGCTGACCTCGACGGAAAACAAAATCGGCTTCTCCCGGCAGTACTACAACGACAGCGTGATGAACTACAACACGCGGATTCAAGTATTCCCGGCCAACATCGTGGCCGGCATGTTCGGTTTCCGCGAGTCGCCGTTCTTCGAGGTCGAAAACCAGGCGGAGCGCGCTGTTCCGCAGGTGAAATTCTAGTAGCGGCCGGGCTCCGTACCGGCCGGAGTGTAGCGGCCGGGCTCTGCACCGGCCGGAGTGTTGCGGCCGACCTCCGTATCCGCCGTGTGGTACGGCGGGCTCTGCCCGCCACAGCGCAGGAAACGGTGGGCAATGCCCACCCTACAGCCATGTGGGAAGCAATCGCCGCAAATCGTCGTCGTTCCCGGCTGCTGATCGGCCTGCTGGGCGCCGTGCTCGTCTTGCTCGGCGCCGTAATCGGGCTGGCCGTGGCCGTGCCGCTCAATCGGCCGGCCACGCTGGGGCGTTGGCTCGGCACGCAACAGCAGTTCGTGCCGCCGGCCCGTCTGCAGCGTTACGAAAGCGATCCGGCGGACGACCTGCCCGCGTCGGGGGCGCGGCCGTTGCTGGACGAGATCATTGCCGCTCAGAACGGAGCCTATTGGGGGATGGGGATCGCGCTGCTCATCTGGCTGGTCTTGTGGGTGACCGCGGTGGCAGGGGGGGACAGCATCCTGCTAGGTGCCGCCAAGGCCGTGGAGGTGCCGCGCGAAGCCGCGCCGCAATTGTGGAATGTCGTTGAAGAGATGACGATTGCATCCGGTCTCAAGCAAATGCCCAAGATCTACGTCATCGACGACTCGTCGCTGAACGCTTTCGCGGTCGGCAACCGGCCGGAGCGGGCCGCCGTTGCGGTCACCGCCGGTTTGCTCAAACGCCTCTCGCGCGACGAATTGCAGGGTGTGATCGGGCACGAGCTTGGGCACATCCACAATCTCGACATCCGTTTCATGACGCTGGCCTCCGTGATGGTCGGCGCGATCGTGCTGCTTTCCGATCTGTTCCTGCGCAGCGTGTTCTACAGCGGTGCGGGCCGGCGCTCGTCCTCGCGGCGCGGCGGCGGGCAGGCCCAAATCATCATGCTGGTCGTGGCGATCCTGGTCGCGGTTTCGGCACCTCTCGCGGCCCAGTTGCTCTATTTCGCCTGCTCACGGCGGCGCGAGTACCTCGCGGACGCATCGGCGGCCCGCTTCACACGGTATCCCGAGGGCTTGGCCGCGGCGCTCGAGCGAATCGCAACGCAGGCCGCGCCCCAGGCGGGCGCCAGCAAGGTCGTTGCGCCGCTATACATCGTCAACCCGCTCCAGGAGGGCGCCCTGTTCACGCTGTTTTCCACCCATCCGCCCACGAAAGAGCGTGTCCGCATCCTGCGCGGCATGGCGGGCGCCGGTTTCGGGGCCTACGAGGCCGCTTTTCGCCAGGTCCGCGGCGCGGCGCAGAGCTGCATTGGCGCCAAGACGCTGCAGGACAGCACGGGCATCGACTTGCGGGCCGCGAGTCCGGAAGTGCAGCCCCCTGAAGACCCCATCGCGCGGGCGCGGGGCGTCGGCGAACTGCTCGAGCACGTGCTGCCGTTTGTCGTCATTCCGTGTCCTTGCGGTGTCCGAATGAAGGTACCGCCGCAGTTCAGGAAACCCGCCGTCAAGTGTCCGCGCTGTGGCCGCGAGCACGAGGTACCAGGCGTCAGCGCGCCTGGCGCCGGCGCGGGACCGCAGGCGGGTGCGCCGCGGCGTGTCAGCTATCAGCGCCGCGGCACCGACTGGGAGTCATTTCGCTGCACCTGCGGACACCCCGTGCAGATCAGCCCGAAATTCAGCGCTCCCCAGGTGGCCTGCCCCAAGTGTGGACAGGGCATAGACGTAAGGCCGGCAGGGTAGGGGCCGGGCTATGCTCCCCACGGCGTGGCGGGCGCTGAGACGGCCCCGGCGAGCCGCCTCTTATCCGATCCGCCTCTTATCCGAGCCGCTCGCGCGAGCGAGCGGTGCGGGTCTGCGGGCGAGCGACCGGTAGCTCGTGCTCACGGTTCGGACAGAACATGCAGCGGCAGCTTTGAAACAGGTCGCTACATTTTCAGTCGCGACAGCACAGCTCCCGCCGTCGCGAAATCCTGCGGGCCAAGAAAGACAAACACCACACGCTCAATCGCCGGGCTGTGTTCCAGAAACGCCGCCGTCGTATGCAGGGCTACTTCGGTTGCCGCGGCGAGCGGATAGCCGTACACGCCGGTGCTGATCGCGGGAAACGCAATGGTCTTCACGCCATGCTCGCTGGCGACCTCCAGCGCGCGACGGTAGCAAGAGGCCAGCAGCTCGGGTTCGCCGTGGCAGCCGTCCTGGAAGACGGGCCCGACCGTGTGAATGACATATCGGGCGGGCAGATTAAACCCCGGCGTGATTTTCGCGTCGCCGGTCGCGCAGCCGCCGAGTTTGCGGCACGCGGCCTGGAGCTGCGCGTACCCCGCCGCGCGGTGGATCGCCCCATCGACCCCGCCGCCGCCCGCCAACCGGCTATTGGCGGCGTTGACGATGGCATCGACGGCCAGCTTGGTGATGTCGCCTTGGTGCAACTCGACGCGCGACCAGAGGTTGGTGGACATGCGCAGACTCCTGATTACCCGGGAATTCTACTGATAAAGCTGTCAGCCATCAGTACTGAGCATTCAGTCAGACAGCCCGCCCTTGCGACCGAGACGCCCGCACTCCCCATTTTCAAACGTGAGGACAATTGCGCCAGCGGTGCGTTTCCCTGGTTACTCCGGTAGCTGGTTGCTCAGTGACTCCCCGTCACTGCCCCGACGGCCGTTGCCGTGTGCCGCTTCGCAATCGACCGGGTCAGCCGTCAAGCGAGCTGATGTCGTTCGGGGGCGGCAAAAGCCAGGTACAGTTGCGAACCGTAGATCGGATATTGGACTTTGCAGCGGTATCCGCGGAACCGCTCCCCGTCCCAGCCGATCTTGTCGAGCACATGATGCACGATTTCGACGTGCTGGGGCACTTCCGAGGCACGCCATTTCGAGATACCTCGGCCGAGCGGCTGGATGGTCTCCGCCACATCCAGGCGATCAACGTCCCGAGCGCGGTCGCTCAAGTCGGCGACGCCGTTGACGGCGGTGTCGTACAGCAGCATCGTCGGCTCACAGCCGGGATACACGTCTTCGTGCATCAGCACGTCGAAAATCAGCGTTTTCGTGGGGGTGGTGATCTCGGAGGACGGGCCGTACATGCGGCCGGTGGCATCGCGGTACCGACGCATGCAGCGCGGCGTGAGCTCGGCGAAAAACAAATCGACGGCGGATTGCGGACCGATCGCGTCGCCGGCCAAGGTGTAGTGCACCGTCGTACCGTGGTGCTGGGCCTGGAGAGAGGGAAGGGGCGACGAACAGAAGGGCTCGAGCAGCAGCCCGCGCAGGTTCTCGACGGGCTCAAGATCGAGTGTGAGGGGGGATCGCGTGGTGGCCGATGGCCCCAACCGCCGCGAGCAGAAATGCACCACCGCGCTCGGTCGTATCCGCCGAAGACCGATGGAGCCGGCGATCCAGATGCCATCGAGGTGCTCGCCGTCCTCGGCCGGGTGCAGCAGGGCGGTATTAACCGTGACTTCCGCCATGACACCCTTGAGTTGTGCCATGCCGCGGTAAACGGCCTGCTTGTTGAACAGCTCGAACTTCTCCCGCGCATCCGGCAGGCATGTGCTGATGATGGCGTCCAGGGAGGTCCGGTCGCCGGCCTCCTGGTGGATTAACAGGTCGAACTGCCGGACGGCTTCCTCGCCCTCACGCAGGATCTCGGAGTCCACGTTTTTATCGGCCGCGGCCTGTAGCAGTTGGCGCAAGGGCGCCGGTCCAGGCATCATGTGCACAACGGCCACGGGGTCTCTGTTACGGGAAGCCCTCAGGACGCGGCTGGATAAATCCTTCTTGATACCGAGGGTTCGTGCCAGCTCTTGGGGGCGGTAGGGACCGCCTGGCATCGCGTCGATGACGGCGCGAAATGCGTCGGCCAGCCGCTGCCCGACGAGTCCGATGCGGGATTCGATGGTCGCGGGCTGGGCGAGGACCCTGATCTGAAGGGGAGCACCCGGGTTCATAGGCCCCAGCATACTCGCTTTCGCGGACAAGTCAAGGGCGCATTTCTCTTTTGGTTCTCGTAGAGAAGCCCCTTGCATCTCATTGCGCCGGTGGTTACAATCGGCCTACGGCCGGCGGCGATATCAGGCCTCGTGTGCAGGCCTTCGCCGCGGCAGCCAGCATTCAAAAGGAGTGAGGAGATGGTACTTCAACAGCTTAACAGGGCACCAGGAAGGTTTGGCGCCGCAGCGCTCGCGCTGGGGTTCGCGGTTTCGGTCTGCGGACCGGCGCTCGCCGGACCAATCGGCGCGATCGGCGACGTGTACGTGTCGGACGGCGACCAGACGGGTATCTACCAATACGACGGCCTGACCGGGGGTTTTGTTCAGAACGGTTCGCAGGGCTATTTCGCGGGCAGGTCTCCCCGAGCCCCCTATGGAAACGCGTGGGGGCCGGACGGCAACTTGTATGCTGCGGACTTTGGGACATACGGTCGTTGGTCCATAGACAAGTTCGATGGCAACACTGGCGCGCTGCTTGCAACCGTCGTGAACTACAACAACACAAGCGTCACCTCCGTTGCTAAGGGGCTTGCTTTCGGCCCGGACGGAGATCTGTACGTCGGAGACTGGTGGAGAGCGCGGATTGATCGTTACGATGGGACCACCTTCGCCTTCAAAGCCGGCTACCAGGCCGTCCCCGGCGAGAACCTGCTGGGGACGCCGAACGGCATGACGTTTGCGCCAAACGGAAACCTGATGGTGGTCTCCGGCGGGTTTAACAAGGTGCTGCAATTCAGCACGGCCGCCAATGGAGTCAGTCTGATGGGTACCTTTGCGGACCTGGGCTTATCGCAGCAGCCGCAGGACCTCACCTTCGGTCCGAACGGCAATCTGTTTGTAACGGGCGGGGGCCAGGCCTTCGGAGGTGGCGGCAACGTGATGGAGTTCAACGGGACCACCGGCGCATACATCCAAGACTTCGTGCCGACGTTACCAGGCGGAGGGAGCACCGCGTCGCTACGCTTTGACAACCACGGCCGGCTGCTTGTTTCGATTGCGGGCGCCATCGAGGGCTTTAACGTTCAAGCGTACGACGCCGCCAGTGGGAATCCGCTGGGCACCTTCATCGCGGATGGAAGCGGCGGAATAAGCTATCCGTATTTCATAAGCATCAAACCGGTGCCCGAGCCGGCGACGATCGGTCTGCTGCTCGTTGGAGGAATGGTCCTGGGCCGACGCCGGGGCGTTTGAAGCTGCCTCTGGCGTTAGCCGCGCCTGAGCGATCGTAGCGGCCGGCGCCTCGCCGGCCGTGGAATGCGAGTTCCTCTCCCACGGCCAGCGAGGCGCCTGCCGCTACCGTCGCGCCTATCGTCATTCGTTCGATCCGCGGCCCGCGAACCTCAGGAAGACGTCCTGGAGGTTCGCGGGCCGCAGCACGGCGTACTTGGTCGGCGATCGGTCCACGCAATACGGGCGATGGTCGAGTTTAGGGCTTTTCTGGTGGGGTGAAAGCCATACAGAGCTGCGCGCCGTAGATCGGGTACTGCACCTTACAGCGATAGCCACGGAACTCGCGGTCGTCCCGACCGAGCTTGCCGAAGACGTAACGGAGGATCTCGACGTAATCACAAACTTCCGAAGCGCGGAACATCGGTGCACCCCAGCCCAGTGAGCGGATGGTCTCGTTCACATCGAGCCGGTCGATATCCCTGGTCTGGTCGTTCACGTTGGCGACTCCCTTGATCGCCGTGTCGTAGATCAGCAGACTGGGTTCCAATCCGGGATAGGCTTGCTCGTGTAGGAGTACGTCAAAGACCAGCGTTTTGGTGGGGGTCGTGACTTCGGCCGACGCTCCGTATCTCCTGGGTCGGCCCGCATCTTGGTAGCGCGGCACGCAGCCCGGCGTCAACTCGGCAAAGAACAAGTCGACCGCGGAAGCCGGCCCAACGCCGTCGCCGCCCAGGGTGTAGTACACGGTAGCGCCGTGGTGGCGCGCGTCGAGGGGCGGAAGGGGTGCTGAGCAGAATTGCTCCAGCAGCAGGCCGCGGAGCCCGACGACCGCCTGGCCATCGAGGGTGAGCGGGCAATCCTCGGTGGGGTCCGGCGCTAGCAAATACGAGCAGTAATGCACGACGGCAGTTGGCCGAATCCGGCGCAACCCCACGGAGCCGAAAATCCAGACGCCGTCCAGGCGCTCGCCGTCGGCGGCCGGATACAGCACCGCGGTATGGACCGTCACGTCGGCCGTCGCGCCTTTGAGTTGGGCCATGCCACGGTAGGCGGCCTGCTTGTTGAAAAGCTCGAATCTCTCGCGGGCGTCGGGCAGCCAAGTACTGATGATGCCGTCGAGCGAGACGCGGTCGCCAGCATGCAGACGAATCAGCCGATCGAAGTGCCGTACCGCTTCACCTGCCTCCTCGATGAGCTTTTTGGGGACCCCTTTCCGCAGGGCGGCGCTGAGGAGCAGCCTGAGCGGCGCTGGGCCGGGCATCTGATGGACGGCGGCAAGCGGATCCTTCTTATCGGACGCGCTTAGCGCGCGACTAGACAGGTCTTTGTTGACACCGAGCGCGCGCGCCAACTCCTGCGGACCATAGGGGCCGCCGGGGATGGCATGGAGGACCGCACGGAGAGCACGTGTGAGACGTTTGCCGACGAGGCTGATCGTTGTTTCGATGCCTGGCGACGGCTCGCACTGGGTATCCAGGTCGCCCGAAGTCTGGCTCATACATGGCAGGATAACCGAAGATGCCGAACAGAGCAAGCGAGGATTTTTCGATTCTCAATGAGAATGGCATTGTATCTGATAGCGCACTCTGTTATGCTCAGCGTTGATCCAGGCGGCCGATGTTGGCCGCAGGCAACTGCGCTCGGGCCCGACGGGCCACTTTGAGGAGTAGGAGACGAAACATGCATGTGCAGGCTGTAAGCGAGCGACGCGGCGTTTGTGCCGCGCCCAAGCGGTTCAACGCTCAAACGAAGGAGAGGAGTATGTCGCAGCGATTCTGTTTTCTGAGGACGTTGGTGTTTGCGGGGTTGGTCACCGTGTGCGTTAGCGACGCCTCGGCGAGCATCGTCATCGACACCGTCCCCGTGGGCAACCCGGGCAACGCCGGGGAACTATCTGGCGAAGGGGCTGGCGGCTTCGGCCCGGACGTCATCGTCGGCGGCGTGGCCTACACCTACAACATCGGCAAGTACGAGGTCACGACGGGGCAGTACATCGCGTTCCTGAACGCCGTCGCCGCGACGGACACCTACGGGCTGTACAACCCGAACATGTGGACCGTCGGCACCGGCTGCAAGATCGAGCGGAGCGGCTCGGCGGGCAGCTTCACGTACAGCGTCGCGGCGGATCGGGCCAACCGGCCGGTGAACTACGTTTCCTGGGGCGACGCGGCCCGGTTCACCAACTGGCTGCACAACGGCCAGCCGACGGGAGCGCAAAACCTGAGCACGACCGAGAACGGCTCGTACTTCCTGAACGGCGCGATGAGCAACGAGGCGTTGCTGAACGTGGCGCGGAAGCCGTACGCCACCTGGGCGATTCCCACGGAGGACGAGTGGTACAAGGCGGCGTACCACCTGAACGACGGGGCGACGGGCAACTACTTCGACTTCCCCACGAGCACCGACACCCTTCCGAGCAACGTGCTGGGCATTCCGACCGACCCGGGGAACAACGCGACTTTCTACACCGGCGTCTACACGCTCGGCCCCCCGTACTACGCGACGGAGGTGGGCGATCACGAGAACTCCGACAGCCCCTACGGCACGTTCGACCAGGGCGGGAACTTCTACGAGATGAACGAGGCGATTGTGTCAGGCGTGTATCGCAACATGCGGGGCGGGTCGTTCGGCTACTTTGGCGCCAACATGATGGCGTCGGATCGCGGCTTCTTACAGAGCGTCCCGACGGCAGAGGGCGGCGGCAAAGGGTTCCGTGTCTCCCAGGTTCCTGAGCCCGCTACGTTTGTCCTGTTGGCTTTGACTGGCCTGGGAATGCTGCGTAGACGGTAAGGCTACGACCTTACGCTTTACGCTTTGCGCTTTGGTTCTTCTACCCTGCTATCCGTGCGGGGCGTGGGCCCCGCACGGGTTTTTCCTTCGCCACAGGCGGCACGCGGGAAGGTTGTGGTTCTTCACGTATTGTGGAAAGAGAAAGCCATGAGACAAAGAAAGTTGTTGACCAGCACCGCAGTAGTAGCGGCCGGCCTGTGTATCTGCTGGGGGGCGACCTCGTTCGCCGACCCCCCGAGTACTGGCGCCAGGCAGACGCCCGCCGCCAAACCCGCGGCGGCGGAGCGCCCCGAGACGGCAGTTAGCAGCGCGACGAAGATGCCGCCGACCAGCATCCTGGCTCCGGCAAAGGCGGCGAAGCCCCAGATTGGCAAGGAGGCGGGCGCCCACACCGGTGCCGCCGAGCCGGTCGTGGTCAAGCCAGAACTGCCGAAGAAGCCTCAGACTGGAGCGGGCGGTCCGGGGGGTGAACCCGGCGGCCCGCGCCAGGGCAACGATGCGTGCCCGGCAACAGTGATCCCGTCGCTGCCGTACACGGATACGGGCACGACGGTCGGGATGGTGAACAACTACACGTCCTGCTTCGGGAACACCGCGCCCGACGTGATCTATGAGTACACGACGACGGCGGCCGCGTCGATCACCGCTTCGCTGTGCGGGTCGGCGTATGACACGGTGCTGGAAGTGCGCACGGGCGGCGCGTGCCCCGGCACCACGCAGGTGGGCTGTAACGACGACTCGTCTGCGTGCGGCCTGCAGTCTCAGCTCACGTGGACCGCGACGGCCAGCACCACGTACTACATCATCGTCGACGGCTTCTCTTCGGGCGCCTACACGCTCGCCGTCTCGTCCATTCCACTGTGCGACGTGGTCTGCGTTGGCACACCCGAGGGTGAGCCGGTCTGCCACGACCAGTACGTGGACGTCACCAACGGCGGCTGCAATTCGACGCCGCCCATATTCAGCCCGATCGCCTGCGGCGAGACCGTCTGCGGGACGAGCGGGACGTACTTCATGTACGCTGGTTATCAATACCGCGACACCGACTGGTATCAGATCGTCACCACGGCGCCGACGGCCTTCACCTGGTCCGCCACGGCCGAGTTCCCGCTGTCGATCCTCGTGACCGACGGCACCCCCGGCTGCGGCAACTTGGAGATCATCGGCTCGGCCACGGCGAATCCGTGCGTGGCGGCCACGGTCGTCACGCCGAGCATGCCGGCCGGGACGTATTGGTTCTTCGTCGCCCCGTCGGTGTCCCTCGGCGTGCCCTGCGGCAAGGAGTACGAGGCGACCCTGACCAGCGTGCCGTGCGGACCGCCACAACTTGGCGCCTGCTGCTTCGGCGATGGGCACTGCGAATTCCTGATGCCCGGCAACTGCACCACGGCGGGCGGTATCTACCAGGGCGAGGGGATCGGATGCGACCCGAATCCCTGCCCGCAGACGCCGGCTTGCCCGCCGGAGGCGCACTTCTCGCAAACCGTGGAATTGACGAATGTGGCCGGGCTGACTTCTGACCAGGCTCCCGCTTACATTGTCTATGAGGACTTCCACACGACGACGCGGACCTGCGACGTGCACTGGTGGGGCATCAACGCCGTGAATAACGGCATCTGGATGCCTTGCGTGAAGGACAACGAGCGCTTCGAGATCGCCTTCTACACGATTGCGGGCGGTCCCGCGGTGTGCGGGCCGTTCACCGTGACGCCGACGAAGGTCAACACTGGGCTGTTTGTTGGCTATTACCCGCTGTATTACTACTCGGTCGATCTGCCGGACTGCTGCGCCATCGTGGACGGCTGGATTTCGATCCTGAGTATCGACGATGGGCAGGGTTGCTGGTTCCTGTGGGCCACCACACCCTTCGGTAACGGCACCGTCTCACAGCAGGCTCCGTGGCCGGGCGGCACACCTGTGCCCACCGGCTACGAACAGAGCCTCTGCCTGACCGGGACCGGGTCGATCGATGGCGCGTGCTGCAACAACCAAACCGGGGGGTGCGCGTATGTGCCGGCCAGCGAGTGCGCGCCTGGGATGCGCTTCACGCCGAACACACCCTGCAACCAGCTCGACCCGCCGTGCGGCCTAGGGGCTTGCTGCATTGCAGGGGGGAACCCTCCGTGCCAGCTAACGGACCAGGTGACTTGCGAAAGTGCTGGAAACACCTGGATGGGCGGCGCGCCCTGCGATCCCTATCCTTGCCTCCCGCCGAACGACGACTGCGCTACTTGCAACGCGGAAACGCTGGTTTCCGGCGTGCCGATCACGCGTAACGGCACCAACGTCAATGCCACCGGGGCCGGCGACTGCGCGGCCTTCGGCGCCTACCCGAACGTCTGG
This sequence comes from Phycisphaerae bacterium, assembly GCA_020058145.1. GTDB lineage: Bacteria > Planctomycetota > Phycisphaerae > UBA1845 > Fen-1342 > JAGVEP01. The sequence goes on from JAGVEP010000485.1 coordinate 16,401, forward strand.
GAGTGCTTCACCCTGACGACCTGCATGGACGTAACGCTGAATTACTGCGGCTCCTTGAACACGACCGGAGAGCCGTTCGGGCTCGTCTGGTTGAACTTGGCCCAGGAGTGCGGTCCGACTTGCACCTACACCGGTGCGGGCATGTATGACTTCACGGCCTGCAGTGACGGCAACGCAACCATCAGGTGGCTGGCCCTGCCGCCCGGGACGTACTGGTATCCGGTCCTGAACGATCCGGTGAGCGGCACGGTCGGGAACTACACCCTGCACATCATCGGGACCACGTGCGGCCAGCCGTGCGCGGTCTGCCCGTCGGGGGGCATCCCCGAGGGCGAGCCGGTCTGCTACGACGGCTACGTGGACGCGACCAACGGCGGCTGCAACTGGACGCCGGTCATATTCAGCCCGATCGCCTGCGGCGAGACCATCTGCGGCACGAGCGGCACGTACATAGGCGAAACGGGCCAGGACCGCGACACCGACTGGTATCAGATCGTCACCACGGTACCGACGGAGTTCACCTGGACGGTCACCGCGGAGTTCCCGGTGGCGATCGCCGCGTTCAACGGCAACACCGGCTGCGCGGACCCCCCGGTCATCGCTTGGGCCACGGCGGATGAGTGCGTGCCGGCCACGGTCACCACGGCGCAGCAGCCGCCCGGGAAGTACTGGTTCTGGGTCGGCCCGTCGGCGTTCACCGGCGTGCCGTGCGGCACGGAGTACGTGGCCACGCTGACCACCGTGCCGTGCGGGGCGGCCACCGGCGCCTGCTGCACTCTGTGCGGCGGTTGCACGGTCACCACCCAGGCCAACTGCACGGCCCCCGCCCTCTGGCAAGGCGCCGGCACGACCTGCACGCCGAACCCGTGCCTGCCCGGGTTGTGTCCGGGCGACATGGACTGCAACGGCTGGGTGGACTTTGAGGACATCAATCCGTTCGTGTTGGCAATCTCGGACCCCGCGGCCTATCAGGCCGCCTACCCGAACTGCAACTTCCTCAACGGTGATTGCAACGGTGACGGTTACGTAGACTTCGACGACATCAACCCGTTCATCGTGATCCTCAGCGGTAAGTAAGACCGCACTTCCGGCGTGTTCCGTCCGCGCCAGCCGCTGCCGCAGCGAGTGGGCACGCTTTTGGTGCCCGATGGGCCACGGCTTTGGTGCGCGAATACCGCATCAGGATGCGACGCGCGCCGGGTGCGGCCTGCGCCGCACCCCGCGTGGCTACGTGGTTGAGTGCTGAGGGCTGACAGCCGGCCGCGGCAAGCCTACCATGTCCGCATGGCCAAGACCCTCTACCTCATCGACGGCCACGCCCAAATCTACCGCGCCTACTATGCCCCGTTCCGCCCGCTGACATCGCCCACGGGCGAACCGACCCGCGCGACGTACATCTTCTGCCAGATGCTCCTCAATCTCATCCGCGATCGGCAGCCGGACTATCTCGTCATGGTGCTCGACGCGGACGAGCGCAAGCTCCTCAGACGGCGCATTTACCCGGAGTACAAGGCGCAGCGCGAGCCGCCGCCGGAGGACCTGCCGGTTCAGGAACGGCGCATCGTGTCGATTCTGGAGGCCGCCGGCGTGCCGATCCTCGTGCGTGAGGGGTACGAAGCCGACGACGTGATCGCGACGCTCGTGCGGCGATATGCGCCGACAAATGCCGCTCCCGCTGAGTCCTTGGACATTTGCGTGGTCAGCCGCGACAAGGACCTGGAACAGCTCCTCGGCCCGCGCGTCTCGATGTTCGACCCGCTGAAGAGTGAGGTTATCACGCCGGAGAGTGTGCTGGAAAGCAAAGGCTGGCGCCCGGACCAGGCGACCGATGCCCAGATTCTCACGGGCGACAGCGTGGACAACGTGCCGGGCGTACCGGGCATCGGGCCGAAGACCGCGGCGACCTTGCTGCAAAAATACGGCACCGTCGAGGGCATCCTCGCGCACGCGGACGAGCTGACGCCGAAACAGCGCGAAAACCTGCTCGCCTTCATCCCGCGGATTCCGGTGGTCCGGCAACTGGTGACCTTGCAGGACGACGTGCCGATCGAACTGGAGCTCGAAACGGCGGCCTGCGCGCGGTTTGCATGGGGGCGCGTGCGGCCGCTGTTCGAGGAACTCGGTTTTCGGCGTTTGCTGGAGCAGATTCCAGAAGGCACGAAGCTGAGGCCGACCGAGGAGGGAGGGCGAAGGAGGCACGAAGGCACGGAGGAACGCGCTGCGGCAGAGCGCGCTGCCGGAAGCTCGACCCAGTGGGCGGTGCCGGCAGGGGGTTTGCGGGAGCCCACGGGGACGAAGTTCGAGCTCGTCAATACGCCGGAGAGTCTGGCGGAATTCGCGGCGCGACTCGCGCAGCAGCGTGAATTTGCGCTCGACACCGAGACCACGGACATCAGCCCGATCAATGCGGACCTGGTCGGGCTTTCGTTCGCTTGGGAGGTTGGGCGCGGCTTCTACGTTCCGGTCCGGAGTGTCTACGACGGCGCGCTGCCGCTCGAAATGGTCCGCGCGAGCCTCGGTCCGCTGCTGGCGGATACAGCGCGGCGGAAGGTCGGGCAGAACCTCAAGTACGACCTCAACGTATTGCGCAGCGCCGGATTGCCGGTTGCCGGGCCGCTCTTTGACACCATGATCGCCGCGTTCGTGCTCGATCCGACCCGTAGCTCCAACAGCCTCGACGCGCTCGCCTTCCACCTCTTCGGCTACACGAAAATCCCGACCACCGACCTGCTCGGCAAGGGCCGCGATCAACTGCGGATGGACCAGGTGCCGATCGAGCGCGTGGCCCAGTACGCCGCCGAGGACGCGGATTACACCTGGCGGCTGCGGCAGCTCTTCGAGCCGCAATTGGCACCCGCCGGGCTGGAACGCCTGTACTACGACGTCGAGATGCCGCTGGTGTCCGTGCTGACGGACATGGAGCAGCACGGTATTCGCGTGGATGTGGATTTTCTACGCGGCATGAGCCACGAACTGACCTCCCGTGCGGCGACCCTGGCCGACCGCGTGCAGGAGCTCGCGGGCCGGGCGTTCAACCTCGACTCGCCGAAGCAGCTCGCGGAGGTGCTGTTCGACAAACTGGGCTTCCGCGTCGTCCGCCGAACGAAAACGACGCGTTCGACCGACGCCGAGACGTTGGAGGAACTGAGCCGCGACACGGGCGACCCGCTCTTCGGGCTGCTGCTCGAATACCGCGAGCTGCAAAAACTGCTCGGCACGTATGTCGATGCCCTGCCGCGGGAACGGAGCCGGCGGACAGAGCGGATTCACACCAGCTACCACCAGACGGGCACGGTGACGGGCCGCCTTTCGAGCAGCGAGCCGAACCTCCAGAACATCCCGATCCGCACGGAGGCCGGGCGGCAGATTCGCCGGGCGTTTGTGCCGCGCAGTCCGGACGAACGGCTGATTGTGGCGGATTATTCGCAGATCGAGCTGCGCGTGCTGGCGCATTTCTGCGAGGACGAGGCGCTCATTCGCGCCTTTGTCGAGGATCAGGACATCCATGCCTTCGTCGCGGCCCAGGTCAATGGCGTGCCGCTGGCCGACGTAACCAAGGAACAGCGCGGCCGCGCGAAAGCCGTCAACTTCGGCATCATCTACGGGCAGACCGCTTTCGGGCTCGCACAGAGCACGGGCATGAGCCGCACGGAGGCGCAGGCTTTCATCGACGATTATTTCCGCCGCTATCCGCGGATTCGCGAGTTCATCGACCGGTGCGTCGCGGATGCGAAACGCGAGGGGCTGGTGCGGACGATCCTCGGGCGTCGCCGGCCGATTGAGAATATCGACTCGCGCAACGCCGGCGTGCGGGCGCAAGCCGAGCGTTTCGCGGTCAACACGGTGATCCAGGGCTCCGCGGCCGATCTCATCAAGATCGCGATGATTCAATTGCACGGGCGCATCACGGCGGAGAAATTGCCGCTCCGCATGTTGCTGCAAGTGCACGACGAACTGGTCTGCGAAGCGCCGCGCGCGGACGCGGCGGCGCTGGCCGAGGTCGTGCGCGGCGTGATGACGCAGGCCATGACGCTCCGCGTGCCGCTCAAAGTCGATGTATCCTGCGGCGAGAATTGGCTGGCCGCCAAGTAGCGGCCGGGCTCCGTACCGGCCGTAGCGGCCGGGCTCCGTACCGGCCGAAGGACACCGGCTATCAGCCGGTGCCACACCGATGTACCGGCCGGGCTCCGTACCGGCCGTAGAACACCGCCACGATGCCGGTGCCACCGGAGTGCAGCGGCGAATGTCGTGGGCTGGCCGTTACAGCCCCAGCCGCGCGGCGTTCGTATCGTAGAACTTCCGCAAGACCGCCGCCGGCAGATCGACGCCCGCCAAGCGCGGCGGGTCTTCCGCGTCGGGGTCTGCGATCGGGCTTTCGCCGCGGTACGCGGTCTCCCAGAGCATGAGGTGCGTCCAGTAACGGCTGGCGTAGTGCTCGAAGTCATAGTCGGCGGAGACTACCAGGTCACTGCCGAACAGAATGCGGTCCTGGTTGCGGATCATGAACGCGCGGACAGCTTCGGGCTGCCGCGCGATCGCGCGCACAACCCACTTGGTCGCGCTGCTGTCCAGGAACAGGTTGTCGTGCCGATCGAGCAGGTTCTGCAGGAAAGCAGGCTCTTCGCAACTGCCGCCCATGTGGGCTGCGATCACGTTTCGCGGCGCCACCGTGTCGAGCAGGTGCTCAAGCTGCGGGTACTGCTCGTGCTTGGTGCCAAAGATCTGCCCATCGGCGTAGCGCCCGCCCGGCGCGAACCACTCGCTGGGATCGCCGACGTGGACCATGAAGTCATAACCGAGCCGGAGCCCCTCCTGAATCAGCGGTTGGAAGAACGGGTCGTGCAGCGTCAAGCCGTATTGCCCGCGCATCGGCGGCGCCATCCAGAACTTCATGCGCCGGGCACCCAGCGTGCGAAACGCCTCCAGGTCCGCGAGCCACTGCTTTTGAAACGCCGCGGAATTCGCCATCCGTCGCCAGCGCGGGATGGCAATGAAATTCAGCCGCTCCCGGTAGTCACTCCGCATGGCCGCCACCTCGTCCAGCGGCGTCATGGAGACGATTTTGCTAATTCCGTACGCTTCGGCAGCCGCGAATAAGGCTGCGACGCTGGGGACGTTGTGTACGTGCGCATGCACGTCCACGATGCGGGTCGCGACACGCCGCGCCGGCACGGCACGGTAGTCAAGGTCCAGACGATTCGCCGGCGAAGGGGCCACACGGTACTCCTGCGGGGTGCGTTCCCTTGTGATCGGAACCCACGCCCAGATAATACAGCATAGGATGTTACGGCGGTTTCGTCACAAGCTGCTCGCATTTTTGCAGACCGGCATCTTCCTCAGCGCCGGCGTGGCACTGCTCATCCAACCCGAGGCCTGGCGCGCCGTCCTGATCTGTGCACTGGGCGCGAGCCTCGCGGCCCTGCTCGTTGGTCGCAGCGCGCGCCTGTACCTGCACGCCACGCTCGGCCGCCTGCGCCGCGTGGCTGACGACGTCGGGCACGGGCGACCCGCGGCGACCATCGATGTCCATCCGGGCGACGACATGTACAAGCTGAGCGGGGCCGTTAACCTGCTCGCGCAACGCCTCGCCGACGCCGCGCGCGAAGAGCAACGGCTGCACGAGGAACTGCGGCGGCGCGAGCGGCTGGCGTTTCTCGGCGAGCTCGCCGCCAGCGTGGCGCACGAGGTAAACAATCCCCTCGACGGGGTACAAAACTGCGTGCGCATCCTGCGGCGATCGTCGGGCGATCCGCAGCGCGCGGCGCAGATGCTCGACCTGATCGACGGCGGGCTGGAGCGCATTGAGCTGATCGTGCGCCGGCTGCTTACGCTGGGGCGTGCGCAGGCCTTGCGCGCC
>JAGVEP010000399.1 GCA_020058145.1 Phycisphaerae bacterium
CCGGCGGCGCTTGCGGCGGCACGATCACGCGTACCTACAGCGTGACGGACGACTGCCTCAACTCGATCAACGTGACGCAGACGATCACGGTGGATGACAACACGGCGCCGACGTTCACCCAGCCCGGCAACATCACGCGGAACGCGGATGCGGGTGGCTGCACGCTAACACTCACGGCCGGCGAAATCGGTTGGCCGACCGGCTGGGACGACAATTGCACCGGCGCCGCGTACCTCCAGGCGCACACAACCTGGGTCCGTAGTGACAGCGCGCCCAACATCGACGATCCGTTCAACACAGGTGCAACGACGATCACGTGGACCGTGACGGATGAGTGCAGCAATCCGACCAACAAGGTGCAGACCATCACGGTCTACGCCTACAACACCTTCGCCATCGACGTGCAGCTCCAGGGCGGCATGCTCGCGGCGGTGACGCGCTGCATTAAGTTCACATTCAACGACTGCCCAAGCGGTACCCCGGTGGTGATCGACAAGGTGGTGGCGTTCGATGCGAGCGGCGTCAGCGTGGCCGGCCAGTACATCAATGGCCACACGCCGAGCGACGGTCTGCCCTGCGGCGTTTATGACTGCGTGACCGCCGAGGATACGCTGCACACGCTGCGAATACAGCTCGCTCCGGCGATCAGCGGCACGCAGTGGGTGGCCGACTTCACCGGTGGCGATCTGCTGACCCAAGGCGACTTGTACAACGACAACTTAGTCGACATCGTCGACTTCGGCGTGTTCATCTCCGAGTGGGCCGTCCTCGTTGACCCCAACACGAATTGCAGCACGCCGTGGCCGCACGCGGACATGGACGGTACCGGTTACTCCGACGCGACGGACTTCGGCTTCATCAGCAGCAACTTCCTGTTTGTGGGCGATTTGGGTTGCTGTGGGACGCCGTTCCCCGGCGGTGAGCCACGGCAGTCGATCACGATTCAGGAGGCGATCGCGCTCGGTCTGCCGATGTGGCTCGACCTGAACAGCGACGGCGTGTTCGACGCGGTCGACGTGCAGCTCTTCATGAGCGGCGTGCGGCCGCAGGAAGCATCCGAAGCCACTCCGGGTCAGGTGGATTCGGAGTCGGCTGGAGCGGCAACGGCCGAATAACCGCTGAAAAGCGGCCGTTGCGCGAGCAGCCGTAGCGCAACGGGTGGTGGAGCGTGGCGGATGGGCCTGGCCCGTCCGTCACGCCCCGCCGCGCGGCGGCGGAGCAGAGGAAAGACGGTTCTGAGCATCACGCCGGTGCCGGACCGCGGTCCGAATCGGAGGTTTGGGAAGTGCAAGCGCGAAAGGTAGCCTGTATTCTGGGCGTCTTGCTCGCCACAGCGGGCCTGACGCTCGCACTGGACGTGGCCCGCAAGAAGGTCGCGGCGGAGTTTAACCGACCCGCCCCGCGGTCAAGTCCGCGGCTGACGCTGGAGCCGGCCAGCACCGCGTGCCAGCACGTCGGCGACGAGATCGTCGTCGAAGTCTGGATGCGCGACATCGCCGACCCGATCGTCGGGGCGCAATTCTTTCTGGAGTACGACCCCAATACGCTGGCGCTGGCGTTCAGGCCGGATCCCAACGATGTCATCGTCCCGGGCGACGCGCCGATGAGTGTCGAAGTCTTCGAGTGCTCACTGGCGCACCAGTCCAACGCGCAGTGCGTTCCGAATAGCGGCCGGCTCGATTACGCGGTCGGCGTGCCGACCCCGCCGGGGTCCGATTTTGTCATCGGCGACCACAAGCTGGCCGTGCTTCACTTCGCGGCGATGCACGATGCGTGCAACGTGAGCGGACTCGTCGATTTCCGGCTGAACCCGCCGTTCGAGACCCGGCTGAGCACGGCGAACGGCGCGCCGCTGGTCGTGCCGCTCGTAGCGCTGCCGGCGATCACGATCGATAGTACGCCGCCGGTCATCGGCGGGTGTCCGCTGGCCATCAGCCAGAACAATGACGTTGGTCTGTGCTCGGCGGTGGTGACGTGGACGGCACCGACCGCCCACGACGACTGCGACGGCGATTTGATGCCGGTCGGAACCCGCAGCGACAGCTTGCCGCTCGCCGCTCCGTTTCCGGTGGGCATCACGACCGTGACGTACAACGTAACGGATGCGTGTGGCAATGCCGCGACACCGTGCAGCTTCACCGTGACGGTGAACGACACCGAATTGCCGGTGGCGCACTGCCCAGGTGACATCACGGTTTACCCGGATCTGGGCGGCTGCTCGGCCGTGGTGACGTGGCCGGCGATGGCGGCCGATAACTGCCCGGAGGCCACGATTGCGTGCGTCCCGGCGAGCGGTTCGACGTTCAGCGGCACGACCGAGGTGACGTGTACCGCGACGGATGCGTCCGACAACGAGAGCACCTGCACGTTCACGGTGACGGTGCTGGACTTCTACGCCCAGGCAACGGCGACGCTGGAACTCCAGGGTCCGCTCGTGAATGAAGTGACGCGCTGCGTGCGGTTCACGTTCTGCGACAGCTCGACCGGCGTGCCCGTCGTGCTGGATAAGGACGTCGTGTTCCCGGTCACCCTGGACCCCAACAACAGTATCGCACAGGTGTTGTTCAACGATCTGCCCTGCGGCTATTACGACTGCGTGACGGCCGAGGAACCGTTGCACACGCTGCGGTCGAAGGTCACGCCGGAAAACGTCGGCGGGCAGTACGTGGCCGACTTCACCGGCCCGGCGAACATGCTCTACCAGGCGGACCTGAATTACGATAACCTGGTCGACATTGTGGACTTTGGCGTTTTCGTGGCGCTGTGGGGCTGGACGGGTGACCCTAACACGCCGTGTGGCTCCGGCCTGACGCAGCATGCGGACATGGATGCGAGTGGCTATTTGGACGTGTCGGACTTCGGGTTTATCAGCGCGAACTTTCTGCTGCCCGGTGACCCCGGCTGCTGCGGCCTCCCCCTGGCCCTGGCACCGCGGTCGTCGATCACCGTAGATGAGCTGCGCCGGCTTGGCTGCGGTCATCTGGCGGTTGCGGACCTGAACCACGACGGCATGGTGGGCGTGTCCGATATGGCGGCGTTTGCCCAGGGCGTGCGGCCGGGTCCGCGGCCGGTGGAGGTCGACACGACAGACACGGAGCCGCAGAGCGCGGCGTCCGAGTAGCGAATTGAGATTGACCAGGGAGCGGCACAGGCCGTACAATCACGGGCGCCACTTCCCCGGTAGGCTCGGAGGAGCGAACAAGGTAGGCAGGAACGAGGAGTCGGTTCATGGTATCAGTCGGAAACAGCCGCGGTGCGGGATGGTTGGCGTGCGTTTTGGCGGCATCGGTTCTGGTGAGCCAGGCGTCCGCCGGCGCGATCAATCTCGAATGGCGGCCGTTGCAGCAGACCGTCTACGTGGGTGATCCGGTCGGCGTGGGGCTCTTCGCCGTCTCCGGCACCGGACAGAATGAGCCTTTCAACAGCGCCCAGGTGATCGTCACGTGGGAGACGACGTATCTGCAGCTCACCGGCGTGAATCAGGTCGGGGCCGTGCTCGTGCCTCCCAACGACACGTCGTCGTTCACGGTGCCGGACCCGTTTGGCTACAACGAGTCGAATCCGCCGACGGACGGCGACGGCGTTTGGTTCGGGTTCGTTCAGGTCGGCCAGACCCACAATGCGACCTCGGCCGGGTCCCTGCTGACCACACTCATGTTCGACGCGCTGGCGCCGACGCCGGGCGCGCTGGTGAGCATGTTCCGGAACGCACCGGCAAAGGCGGGGCATCCCGCGCCGGTGAGCAAGGTGATTCAAGGCACGTACAACGTGCTCGGCACCATCAGCGACCCGGCCAGCATCACGATCGTACCGGAGCCAATTTCGTCGACGCTGTTTCTGGTTGGAACGCTGCTGTTGGTCAGTCGGCGGCGCTAACGCCGGGCTGCACGCGTGTGCGAGACATGGCGTGTGCCGCGCCGCCGGCCCGCGTGGACGGCGGCGCTGGCGGTCTCTGTTGACAGTGGACGGGGGCGCGGGCGTACGTGCGAGCCGGTCGCATCGCAAGACCCGCGGGAGCGAGTCATGCTGCGCATGTCGAGATGTGAGCGGCGCGGACAAACCGTAGCCAGCCTGGTTCTTGCCATAGTCACCACCGCAGCCGCAGCCGCTGGCGATGGCACCGGGCGCGAGTTGGCCGTCATGCTGCTGACGGTTCCCGCTACCCCGTACCACTGCTTCCCCGTCGGTAGCGAGGTGCGGGTGACACTCGCGCAGTGCTGCCTGCAAGTCCCGGTGAGCGGCTACCAGGCATTCATCCAATACGACCCGAATATCCTTACATTCGTGTCGGGCGAGTACGTTCTGCCGGAGCCGTTCGGCTTGCCGCTGATGGCGATCCTGGCGGACAACGGTCTGATTTCCGCAGCGGCCGGCATCAACCCGTTTCTGGGGCAGCAGCCGACACAGCAGGACGCTGACCTGGTTGTGCTCACGTTTCAGGTTGCAGCATCCGGGGCGACGCAACTCTATTTCCCGAGTCACACCCCGCCGACATCGTTCAGCTCGGCGCAGGGGCGTATCATACCGGAACTTGTGCCCACCGACGTATTGCACGCGCACAGCGGCTGCCCCACGCAACTCGGCGACTTGAACTGCGACGGCTGGGTGGATTTTGATGACATCAACCCGTTCGTGCTGGCACTGGCCGATCCCGCGGGGTATTGGACCGCTTTTCCTGACTGCAACTGGTACAACGGCGACTGCAATTGCGACGAGGTGGTGGATTTTGATGACATCAATCCGTTCGTCGCTTGCATAGCCGGGGCTTGCCAGTGCCCGGAGTAGCGCTGTCCGTGGTGGGGTTCTGTTGCCCGCGGCTCGGACCGGCCGCCCGAACTGTCACGCACCCGTTCCAATAGCGGACTCGGGCCTGCTTGACTCGTGATGAGCAATCCGCTATCATGAAGGGCTTGGGGCTGGACAGTCTATGTTCGTGATTGGCAGAAAACGTAGCTCGTTCCGGCGGCGCGTGGCACATGCGCTGCTCTTCGGGCAGATTCTGCCGACGCTGCTCCTGACCCCCAGCCAAGCCGAAGCGGTGCTGCTCCATTCGCACTGCGACAAGTGGCAGCACGTCCACGCACTCAACGGCATCGAGACCACGGCGTGGACTGACGTTTACGGCAGCCAGCACCAGCGTGCGGGGGAGGAAGCCGACGAGTGCTGCGAGACCGGCGACCCAACCGAGGTCCCGAGCGGCATCGTCCTCCACCGGCCCCCGATACTGGTATGCCGCCTGCGCTTGACCGAAACGGCGCCGCTGGACCCGGCCGCGGTCGCTGTCCTACCCGCGATCGCTGCCACAAGCGACCCGGCACATCATGCCCCCACGGCGGCGCCGCGCGTCCGATGCGCGCCACGTAGGTGTCTAGACGAACTGCTTTCGGGCAGCCACGCCCTGCTCATTTGATCCCAGCCTGATCTCGTGCCTGGCCACGGGCCGCGGACCCACTGCGTCGGTTGCGACTGCGCTGCTTCACGCGGCGTTGTGCTGCGGCGGCGCGGAAGGGACTCGGCCTCGCCCCCTGCAGTAGCCCGCTTCTCGGGCTGCGCGCGGAAGAAGGGAATGGTGCATCGGCGACTTCGTCCGACCAGAGGACGGCTCAACCGATCGCAGTTTCGTTAGATCGAGAGATTCACCAATCGGAGAATGTACGACCCATGCGACACACACACTTGACCCTGCTGGCGCTGTGCGCTGCCCTTGCCTGGGCAGCCGGTTGCCAGCGCAAACCATCTGGCACGGCTGCACACGACCATGGCGCAGCGGCCACACTTTCCGGCCAGTCACAGGGCGATCACGGTCATGGCGACGCGGAAGGACCCGCGCCCGTGACCGTCACCGCTTTCACGGACAAGGTACTGATGGTCACGGAGTATCCGCAGCTTGTGAAAGGCGAGCCGGCGGAGTTCCTGGCGCACTTCACGGTGCTCGCGACGGGCGAGCCCGTGCGCTCAGGGACGCTAACACTCGAAGCCATTGCAGCGAACGGGACGGTGGAGACGCTCAAGCTGGACGCGCCGGTCCGCGACGGGTTGTTCAAGCCGACGTACGCGTTTCAGAAGACCGGCACATACCAGGCTCGATTGATCGTCGAAAGCCCGCAGGTGCAGGACGCCGTGAAGCTGGAACTGATCGTCCACGCGAGCGGAGCGGCAGCATCGGCTGCCGCGGGAGCCGCCAGCAGCGGCGACCCGCCCAACACGGTTTCCTTCCTGCTGGAACAGCAGTGGAAAGTCGGAACGCTGCTGGGCCAGGTGGAACGTCGCACGCTCACGCGGCGGCTGCAACTGCCCGGTGAGATTGTGCCGCAACAGCGCGCCGCCGCGGTGGTCAGCGCACCGGTATCGGGGCGCTTACTGCGGGCCGGCTCCGCCAAGCTCCCGCAAGTCGGCGACTCCGTCAAAGCCGGCGACGTACTCGCGCTGATCGAGCCGCCGCTGCCCGCGACCGAGGCCGCGGCGCTGAGCGCCAACCGGGCGCAGCTCCAGGCCCTGGATACGGAGCTTCTCTTGCGCAGCCTGGACCTCGGCGTGAAAGGGCTGGAGGTCCAGCGCGCTTTCAAGCAGGCCGAGGCCCGGCTCGATTTCGCACGGCGGGCATTCGCCCGCGCGGAGGAACTCAAGAACAAGGGCGTCGTGTCAGATCAGCAATACGACCAGGCCCAGCAGGATGTGCAAGTCGCCCAGGCCGAGTTCGACGCGGCTCAAGCCGTGAAGCAGTTCTACGAGGAATCAGCGGCCAAACTGGCGAGCATGCAGGAGCGGCTCAAGTCGCGCGGCGTGCCGGCAGAGCGTGAGGCCGGAGCGATGCAATTACCGCTCGTGGCCCCGATCTCCGGCCACATCGTCGAGCTCGAGTCGGTTGAGGGCGAGCACATCGAGGCGCTGGAGAAGGTCTACGAGATCGTCAACCTGGAGACCGTGTGGGTGCTGGCGCGGATCTCCGAGTTTGACCTGAGTGCGCTGCCGGACGCGCCCAACGCGAGCCTGGAACTGCCCTCGCTTCCGGGCCGGCGTTTCGACGTGCGCGGGTTGGGCGGACGCCTCGTGAACATCGGCACGCGCGTGGACCCGCAAACCCGGACGGTTCCGATTCGTTTCGAGATACCCAATCCGGAAGGTCTGTTCCGCGCCGGCCTGTTCGCCAACGTGTACCTGGAGACCCAGCGCACGTTGGACGGTTTGGCCGTTCCCGAGCAGGCCATCGTCCTGGATAACGGCCGGCCGCTGGTCTACGTGATGCTGGAGGGCGAGACGTTTCAGCGGCGGGAGGTCGAGTTGGGCATTCGGGACAACGGCTGGGTCGAGGTCCGCGCTGGCGTGCAGGACGGGGAGCGCGTCGCCACGCGCGGCGCCTACGCGATCAAGCTGGCGTCACTCTCGCCCGCGTCGTTTGGCGCCGGCCACGGTCATTAACGGAAAGGAGAAGTTCCCATGATCAACGCACTGATACGCTGGTCGCTCTCCAACCGTCTCGCCGTGCTCATTGTTTGCTGCGCGCTCCTGCTCGGCGGCGCGTACATCACCGTCAACATGCCGGTGGACGTCTTCCCCGACCTGACGGCTCCGATGGTCACGATCCTGGTCGAGGGCCGCGGCATGGCCCCGGAAGAGATGGAGACGCTGGTTACGTTCCCGCTCGAGACCGCCGTCAATGGCGCCGCCGACGTGCGCCGCGTGCGGTCGTCCACGGCGGTGGGCTTCTCCACCATCTGGGTGGAGTTCGAGTGGGGCACGGATATTTACCGGGCGCGACAGACCGTCACCGAACGGATCGCGCCCGTCACCGACCGCCTGCCGGAGAATGTCAAGCCGCCCATCCTGGCGCCAATGTCGTCGGTCATGGGCGAGATTCTGTTCGCCTCCGTGACCTCCGCGCGACACACGCCGCAGGAATTGCACACCTTCGCCAGCACGGACATCCGGCGGCGGATCCTCTCCGTCCCCGGCGTGGCAGAGGTCGCATTATTCGGCGGCGACGTGAAGCAGTATCAGGTGGTCCTGTCCCCGGCGCTGCTCCAGGCCTATCGCATCAGCATCACCGAGGTGGCCAGCGCCGTGCGTCGCTCGAACGAGAATGTCGCCGCCGGTTTCCTGGTCGAGGGTGGGCAGGAGTCGATCCTCCAGGGCGTCGGCCGTGTCAGGTCCGTCGCCGAGATCGCCGAGACTGTCGTGGCACTACGCAACGGCACGCCGATCAAGGTCAAGGACTTGGGCACGGTGATGTTGGGCTCGGCGATTCGCCGTGGAACGGGCTGGGCGTCGCGGCGGGGTCCGAACTGGGAGCCCATCGTCGAGCCGGCCGTCGTCATGGCCGTGCTCAAGCAGCCCAACGCGAACACGCTCGACGTCACGGAGAAGCTGGATCGCGCTTTCGACGAGATTCAGGCGACCGTCCCGGACGGGATGGTCATCAACAAGAAGCTGTTCCGGCAGGCCGACTTCATCAACACGTCGGTGAAGAACACGATTGAGGCCCTGCGTGACGGCGGCATCTTCGTGATCATCGTCGTCGTGCTGTTCCTGGCCAGCCTGCGCGCCAGCTTCATCACGCTACTGGCCATTCCGCTTTCGCTCGTGACGGCGATTGTGACGCTGCGGGCCTTCGGGGCCAGCATCAACACCATGACGCTCGGCGGCATGGCCGTCGCCATCGGGGCCCTGGTCGATGACGCGATCATCGACGTCGAGAACATCATTCGCAGATTGCGGGAGAACGCGGCCCTGCCTGAAGAGCAACGCAAACCGGCTATCGAAGTGATCTACAAGGCCAGTGTCGAAGTCCGCGCGTCGATCGTCTTCGCCACGCTGATCATCATGCTCGTGTTCGTGCCGCTGCTGTTCCTGTCGGGCGTCGAGGGTCGACTGTTGCGTCCGCTGGGCATCGCTTTTGCGGTTTCGTTGGCGGCATCACTGATTACAGCTCTGACGCTGACGCCGGCGCTGAGTTACTACCTGCTGCCGAACAGCCGAACGGTGCGCAAAGGGCACGAGCCGTTGATTGTCCGTGTGCTCAAGCGGCTGTACGCCCGGCCGCTGGCGGTGGCGATGCGTCATCCGTGGTGGGTCATCGCCCCCACGATCGTGCTGCTGGTGGCCGCGGTTTACGGCGCCGGTACGCTGGGCCGCAGCTTTCTGCCCGAGTTCAGCGAAGGGGCGCTGGTCGTCGGCCTGGTCAGTGTGCCGGGCATCTCGCTGGAGGAGAGCGACCGGCTGGCGCACGTCGTGGAAAACACCCTCATGCAGCACCCGGAGATCGCGGCGATCGGCCGACGGACCGGGCGCGGCGAGGCCGACGCCCACGGCATGAACACCGAGGGCAGCGAGATCGATCTCACGCTGGACATGGACGGCCCGGCGCGGCTCGGACTGCCACGGCGGACGCGCGCCGAGCTGCTCGAAGCACTCCGCGCCGACGTGGCCATCATTCCGGGTGTGCAGGCGACGTTTGGACAACCTATTGGTCACCGCATCGACCACATGCTCTCCGGCACGCGGGCCAACATCGCCGTCAAGATCTTTGGTGAAGACCTGATCAAGCTGCGTGAGCTGGCCAGGCAGGTCGTAGCCGGCATGCAGACCATTCCCGGCGTCGTCGATCTGTCGGCCGAGCAGCAGAACGCCATCCCCATTCACCGCGTCGAGTTCGACCGCGCGGCCATCGCGCAGTACGGACTCCAGGTGGAAGACGTCGCGCAGGCACTACAAACGGCGTTCCGCGGCGACGCGGTCAGCCAGGTGCTGGAAGGCCGCAACTCGTTCGAGCTCGTCGTTCGCGTCGGTGACGTAGCGCACACGGATACGTGGACGAACGCCTCCGCCGAGATGGTCGAGCAGGTCCTCGTCGATACGCCATCCGGCGCCAAGGTGCCCCTCAAGGTGCTCGCCCGCATCAGCCGCGAGCAGGGACCAAATATGATCAGCCGCGAGAAGGCGCAGCGCAAGATCGTGGTGATGTGCAATGTCGCCGACCGCGCGCTGGGCGACGTGGTGGATGACATCCGGCAGGCGGTGGCGCAAAAGGTCGAACTGCCGCAGGGCTACTACGTCGAGTACGGCGGACAATTCGAAAGCGCCGAAGAAACGCGCAAGCGGCTGAGCGTACTCGGCCTGGTCGTGATCCTCGGCATCGGCTTCCTGCTGTACGTCGTGTTCCGGTCGCACCGCGACGCCCTCCTGATCATGGTCAATCTCCCGCTGGCGCTGATCGGCGGCGTGGCCGGCGTGTACCTGTCGGGCGGCATCCTGTCCGTCGCGTCGGTGATCGGGTTCATCAGCGTGTTCGGCATCGCGGCCCGCAACGGCATCATGCTCGTATCGCACATCCGCCACCTGCAGCGCTTCGAGGGCGTGGCCGACTTCGCGGAAGCGGTCCGCCGTGGGGCGACGGAGCGGCTGGCGCCCATCCTCATGACCGCGCTGGCCGCCGGTCTGGCACTCATTCCGCTCGCCATTGGTGGAGAACAGCCCGGCCGCGAAATCCTGACACCGATGGCGATTGTGATCCTCTGCGGATTGTTGTCGTCGACGTTCCTGAACATGGTCGTTGTGCCGGCGCTGTTCCTGCGGTTCGGCAAACCCGCGACGGCCGAGCCGACGGTGAGCGTGCAAGACGAGCTGTGGCGCGCCGCGCACGCGATGCCCGCTGCCCCGGTGTAGGAAACGCTTAAAGAGGTTGGAACAAGCCATGACATATACAAGAAGAACAACCCGACGCGCATACGCATGCGGGTTGTCACTGAGCGCGATCGCCGCGCTCACGGGCTGTGCCACCGTCAAGCCACAGTCCGATTACGCGCGGACGCGCGCACTAATCACGCAAAGCGCCGGCGTCGCCGCCGTCGCGCCGCCGGATGGCGGGGTGGCCGGCGCAGTCGCAGACGCTGGATGCGGCGTCACGGTGACTTGGCCAGGTTCGGAACAAGCGGTAACAGCGGCCAGCAGCCGCAGGCCAACGTGGGCTGCGAAAGTCCGGTACAGCATCGCATGATCCTTCTTTCGGTTCACTTCGCGGACGAGCCGGCGACCGGAGTGGTCTCGTCGGCCTGGAGCGACCGCAAGAACCGCCGGCGGAGCTGCGTCAGCGGCCGCGCGATCAGCCGGTGCAACCGAATCCAGAGGCTGACCCGCGAGACGACACGCTCCTCCGCCGGCGTGAGCAGGTCCGGCCGCAGCCGGCGTTTGTGCTTAAGACAGTGGTAATAGTCGCCCTGCTGGAACCGCCGCAGGAACCAGCGCACCGGCGGCAGCCGCCGCCAGCCGACCGGCGGCAGCGTGAGCGAGATCTGAAAGTCGATGAGGTGCGGTCGGCCGTCGTCGCCGTGGAGAATGTTCTGCCGCTTGTTCAAGTCCACGTACGCGATGTGTCGGCGGTGCAGCTCATGGACCAGTGCCAGAAGCTCATCGAAGAACGTGTCCGGCACCGTTTCGTAGCGCTCCAGCGGGTGGCCGGGCACGAAGGCGTGCATGAGGCCGGTTGGCCCCACCGGGCCGATCAAGGCCGGGATACCCGGCAAGTCGTGCGCGGTCTGGTAGAGCGAAAGCTCGCGCCGGCCCAGGAAACGGCCGGCCCAAGTCATCGGGACGCCGAAGAACGGGTTGGTGCGGTTGATCTTCGCCACCGCGAGGCCGGCCGGTCCGCGATACAGGCCGGTCGCGGCGAAGAAATCGTGTTTGAACGTCTCGACCAACTCGTAGCCCCCCCCGCCGCAGAGCACTTCTGACGGCAACGTCCCGCCCGGCAGCGCATAGAGCCACGGGTGGCGAACGGCGGGCGGGCGCGAGCAGGTCGGACGCATAGCGAGCAGTATATCAGCGGCGCGAGCGTGTGCCCGGAGTGGCGAAGCGAGCAGCGCAACGTGACTGCCGAGAGACCGCTTCCGGGTTCCGGCGGCAATCCGTCAGATTCGGTACCCGTTAGGTATAGTCGGTTATGTCACTATAAAAGGCGTGCGGCACCCTGTGGGTATTGGCGCGGTCTGAGGGTGCCGCAGCGAGTGGAAGCAAATTGTTGTCGCCAAAGAGGTTATGGGGCCAGCGCTCGAAGCGCTGGCTACTGACGCTCTTTGCCTAGTTAAGTATAACACTTCGCCCGGCACTTTCAACTGGGCGCAGGGGCAAAATCGCGCTAAGTTTCGCTAATTGCAGTATTAAGACCTCGGCTCCGGGTCCGATAGCTCGGACCGAACCCGTCGGACGAGGTCCAACCACGGCGAATCGGGATGTGCATGGACGAATTCGTCCAGCAACGCTTCGGCTTGGGCACGCCCCGTCGGTGTCGGCGGCATGTGCGCCAGCACCGCAGCCTGAACGATCGCGGCCTCCGCGGGCAGTTGGTCGCGTCCCGCCAGGAGTTTCAGCGCGGCTGCGGCGCGGTCGAACTCGCGCGCCTTCGGGATCGGCTGCGCGAACGTCGCTCGTCGCACCCATTCGACCGCTTCTGCAGGGTCACCAGCGCGGACGGCGCAGATCGCCAACGCCAGGCAGGCCAGGGGATTGTCTTCGTCCCCGACCAGCAGCGCCTCGGCTTCCGTTCTGGCGGTCTCCGCCGCCGCCAAGGCCGCGACCCACACGACAAACGACCGGAACTCACGCCGGCCTGGCTGAAGGCGTAGTGCGGTCCGCCAGGCTGGGACGGAATCCGCGGCCGTGTCGGCTTGCACGCAAACTTCCGTGAGCCCACGTAGCGCCGCATAGTTCGTCGGATCGTCACGGAGCAAAGCCGCGTAGACCATCCCCGCCTCCCGCCAATGGTGGCTGCGGAGGTGATACTCGGCCAACACGAGGCCGGCCTGGACAGCCTGCGCCGGATTGGCCCGGAGCCGCGGGTCATTGAGAACCTCGCCGATCAGTTGGAAGCCCGCGGCGCGGTCGCCGTACCGGATGTAGCACACGGCCAGCCCGATTCTCGCCGGCAAGGGCGGCAGTTCCGTGGCGGCATCGGCGGCGCTGAACTTCGCGCACGCGTCGGCGTCACGCCCCAGATCGAACATCAACATGTAACCATAGTCTGCAAAATGAGTTGCACGCGTCTTGGCGTCAACTGGCAGCAGCAGCTCCGCACGGTCGTAAGCCACGGCGGTTTCGTCGAGACGACCCAGCGCCCGGTAGGCCTGGGCCAGCCGAACCCAAGTCGTGTATTCCTCCGGCAATAGCTTGTGGGCCTCCTGCGCCTGGGCGAGGCTCTGCTCGGGTAGACCGGCACGCAGAAAACGATACGAGAGCCGGCGGTGAAACGGGCCCCGATCATCGGGACCAGGGAAATAGGATGACAGGTGCTCGCAGGTTGCGACGTTGAACAGCGTTTCCTGCCACAAGCGCCGGAAGAACACGAGTTGGTCGGCGTTTTTCGGCAGCACCTTAAGATCGCCGCTTGCCAGGGGATGCCACTGGGCAAAGTCATACGCCGCGGCGAGGGCTTCGAGGCCCCGCGGGTCGCCGGGATAAAGCTGGGCCACACGTTTGGCCCGGCTGATGGACCCGCGCGTCGCGCTGCATTGCGGTAGGTCCCACAGCAACATGACGAGACCCAAAGCGCCGGCGATCGGCACGATCCGGTGCCTCGCGCGCGCGGTCGAGGTCGCGGGCGCTGCCGCCAACCAGCGCAACAGCGTCACACCGATCACGAGCATGATGCCCATCAGCGGCTGGTACAGATAGCGGTCGACCGCGGCGACTTCGCGGGCCCCGACCAGGCCCAGTACGGGCAGGAGCAGCGCCCAACACCAGGTCCAGCCGAGAGTAATCAGGCGGGTTTCCGGTAGCTTCCACGAGTGCACCGCGTGCCACCCACTCGCGAGCGCGAGGGCCAATCCCAGCCAAACCAGCGGGTAGGTCCACCCCGTGCGCGGGTCCGGAAGATGCCAGAAAGTGAGCCACAGCGGTGCGACCAGGTCGCGGAAGTAAATCCAGACGGCCAGCGCGCTCCGCGCCACGGGATCGCCGAACAGCCCTTTCGAGGCATCCTCCGCGAGTCCGGACCGCGCGCTGGTCCACAGCGTCAGCGCTGCGCAGGCCACGCAGAGCGCACCGGCGATGTACAGGCGCGGCGACGCGAGCGCGCGGCGCCAGCCGCCGTGGAGCGTTTCGAGCACGAACACAACCAGAATCCAGCCGGGAATGGCTTTCGACAGCATCGCGGCGAGCAACGCGACCACCGCCCCGACAAAGCAGAGCCACTTATTTCGTACGATGGCCAGGTGGTGCAGCGCAAGCGCCAGCAGCGCGAATGTGGCCGAGAGCAGGTGAGTCCGGCCCATGTCGCTGGCCCACGTCGTAACGAGAGCCGGATGCAAGGCCCACAAAAACGCGAGGGACCACGCCACCAGCGGTGTCACGGGGCTGGGCGCGGCACTGACAGGGCTCAGCAGGAGCGTGAGCACCCGCCAGAGCAACAACGCGTTCAGGGCGTGCAACAAGAGGTCGGTGCGCCGAAAACTGGTCACGTTGCCGCCGGTCAACTCCCACTCGACCGCGTACGTCAGGATCGGCAGCGGCTGGTACAGGTCCTCGTGAATTCCCGTCAGGATCGCCGCCAGACGGGTCCCGAGCGAGCGCGGACCACCCGCCGGATCGGCGGCCGGATTCACGTCCGGGTTGTCGACGATGAAGATGAATTCGTCGCCCAGAATCCACGGGGCATCGAGCATTGGCGACCCGGCAACGACCACCGCCGCAACCAGGACGAGTCCGAGGAAGACGAGCCGACCGCGCTGCGGCGGCGAGGTGTCCGCGGCCCAGGGCAGGTCGCCGTGGTCCCCGGGCGATGTCGGCGCGGCGTTCATGGCGTACTTATCGCCGGGCACGCCGTGAGCTGCAAGCCGCGGCAGCGAGGATCGCGCTGACACCGTGACGGTCGCGTGATGTGGCTCTCGGCCGGTAACAAACGCCGGCGGGGTTGTGTCGAAATCTGGTTTGACATGCCCGCGCTGCCGTGCCATACTGCTGGTCTGCGTTGACGGACCGCTCAGCGGTGCGGACGCGGTGCGGTTGGGGCCGTAGCTCAATTGGTCTAGAGCGCCGGCCTGTCACGCCGGAGGTTGCGGGTTCGAGTCCCGTCGGCCTCGTTGCCCTAACCCTTGCCGAAAGCGGCACTTAACGCTTACCTGCCCGCGTCGGGTAGTGCGGCCTGAGAAGTCGGAAAAACGGTATGTACCGTTTTTCGGGCTGACTGGAGGTCGCAATGCCCCGTAGAACGCTCAAAAACGCCGATCCGTCGATTCCTGGCTCGCCCCGTTACCGGTTCCATCGGGCATCCGGTCAAGCCGTCGTCACGTTGTCTGGCCGGGACACTTACTGCGGCCCTTACGGCTCCGTCGAAAGCGCTGAGCGCTACCGGGCCGCGGTGTCCGAATGGGTGGCACGCGGGCGACGGGCGCCGGAAGCCGCGGCGCTTCCGTTGTCCGTCAATGAGTTGGTGCTCGGCTATCTTGAATGGGCCGACGGCTACTATCGCGACCCGGCCGGCGGGGCAAACCAGCGGGAGCTATGGCACGTCAAGCGGGCCTTGCGGCCGTTGAAGGAGAACTTCGGGCGGACAGCCGCAAGGGACTTCGGGCCGTGCAAGCTGGAGGTTATCCGCGAGGGGCTGATAGCGGCGGGCCTCTGCCGCGGTGTCGTGAACAAGTACACCAACCGCATCCGCCATGCGTTCAAGTGGGGAACGGCTCGCGAGTTGGTCCCGTCGGCTGTCTGGCACGCGCTGTCCGCATTCGAGAACCTGAAACGCGGCCGGAGCGATGCGCCGGAGCCGGAGCCGATCCGGGCGGTACCGGACGGCATGGTCGATGCGATCAAGCCGCACGTCGGCCGTCAGGTATGGGGGCTGATTGAATTGCAGCGGTACACGGGGTGCCGTCCAGGCGAGGCTGTGCTCTTGCGGGCTGTGGACCTCGATACGAGCGGTCCCGTCTGGTTATATCGACCGGCCCACCATAAGACGGCCTACCGGGGCAAGGACCGCGTGATAGCGCTCGGCCCGCGTGCTCAGGCCGTTGTGCGAGAGTTCCTGAAACCGGACGTCGGCGCGTATCTGTTTTCGCCAGCCGACGCCGACCGGGAGCATCGGGACGCGCTGCACGCGCGGCGAAAGACACCGCTATCGTGCGGCAACCGACCGGGCACGCATCGGAAGGCACGGCCGGAAAAGAGTCCCGGCGAGCGGTACACCTCGTCGAGCTACCGGCGTGCGATTTCGGTGGCGTGCTACAAGGCGTTCCCGGTGCCAGCCGACCTGACGGGCGCGGACGCGAAGCAATGGCGGCGCGACCACGAATGGCATCCGAACCAGCTCCGGCACAGTTTCGCTACGCACGTCCGCCGGGACTTCGGACTCGACGCGGCGCAAGTGGCGCTCGGCCATTCATCCGCGGACGTGACACAGATTTACGCTGAGAAGAACCTGGCGCTTGCGGCGCAAGTCGCGTTGAAGATCGGCTAACATGGACTCCGGCCGGTTGATCCCCGGCCGGTACTGGCTCGGCTTCGTGCGGCACGCGGGCGACCTCCCGCGCCGCACGGGCCGGGCGCGAGGTCGCGACCATGCCAATTGACGACGAATCAGACGACGTTCTACGGTGGAGTTCCCGCAAGGTTTCAGAGGAACGAAAAGCGGGCCGGCTCACCCAAGCGCAACAGGAAATTCTCACCCGAGCCGTCGAGGATTTCGGGGCGCGGATGCAGGCGGCAGAGGCACAGCGAAATGCCCGTGACTGGGGACAAGCGGGCTTCGTGGGCTTGCCTTCCGACGTTGCGAGACGCCGGGAGTTGACCGGTGGCAAGGTACGCCCGGACAAAACAACGAAGTGCAAGCCGTCTGAGGAAATTGCCTACCGCGGCTATGAAGCGGCGTGCAAGACGGCCGGTTGCGAGCTTACCGACAAAGAGGCTCACGAGTACGTCACGCAACACGCCCACGGCGACGGCGTAAAGATTCCTGCGCTCGCCACGTGGTCGCGCCAATTGCGGGCCGGGCGCAAGGCGCACGAACGCACCGGATAGCCGGAAACTCTCACCAAAAGGCGGCGCGAAGCGGACCGAAACGGCGCGGTCCGCTTTTTTTTATGCCCATTTGTAGCGTCGCAACGCGGTTTTCGGCGGTCCGCGCCCGGTCCGCGCTCCGTTAAGTGGATAAACGCGGCTTTTTGTAAGGATTCGCCGATGATCGACCCGACGTGTGAAAATCTAGTAAAGCTGAATCACGCCCGGATTCCAGGCAATCCGCACACTGCGACGCGCTGGCGGTGGGCACTGCATGGCGTCAAGGGAATTCGGCTGGAAAGCATCCGCTGCGGAGCCGTGCGGTACACGTCCGCTGAGGCCGTCGCGCGCTTCCTGGCCGCCCTCAACGCGCCCGGCGATGTGCCCGAGCCGCGCAACGCGGCGGCTGAGGCGGCGGGCAGGCGCCTTGCGGAAATGGGGTGTTGACGATGTACCAGCAAAAGGGGCCGTACCCGCAGCGACGCGGGCCGGCCCAAGATCGAGATTGCACCTCTAGTATAGCGTCGGGGCTGACCCTCAGGCAACAGCGTCGGCTCAAAAGCGATCGGGACATTCTCCGCCGATACCTGCGCGCCGATCGGCTGGCCGACCTCGATATCGTCGGGTGCATTCAGAACGGCATGCGCGATCCCGGCCGCGACTTGGTGGAGCTGGCGCCGCGCGTCCCGGCGGCGCTGGCGAGACTGGTGTACGTGGCGACGGCGGAGTGGGCAGCATGACGACCGCGACGACGGCGACACCCTGCCCGATCTGCAAGTCAGTGACGAGCCCGTGCGGCCCATGGCGCGGACGGTTCGCGTGCTTCGAGCGACTGAACGGCACGCCGCAAGGCTACGTTTTTGAGCGTGAGCGCGCGGACGGCGCGAACATCTACCGAGCCCTGGCGACGAACAAGCCGGCGCCGACAACCGCCGTATTGCAACGTGTCGATGGAATCAAAGAGTGCCCGGTGTCCTGGCTCTGGCGAAACCGGCTGGAACTCGGGGCGCTCAATCTTCTGGCGGCCGACCCTGGCAGCGGTAAAAGCCTGCTCACGGCGGCACTGGCCGCGGCAATCACCAAAGGTAGCCGCTGGCCGGATGCGCGAGCCGAGTACGGTAGTCCACCGCGGAATGTCATTTTAGTATCGAGCGAGGATGACCCCGCAAAGGCTACACGTCCGCGACTCCGGGCGGCGGGTGCGGACCTGTCGCGTGTCCATATTCTGCGGAAGGTGGTAGACGACGGAAAAGAGCGCGCCCTATGTCTACAACGCGACCTGCGAGCGATCGAGGCCGCTATCGCAACCGTCGGCGACGTGGCGATGGTAGTTGTCGATCCGCTTGACTCGTATCTTGGGAAAGCCGACTCCAATGCTAATGAGGAAGTCCGGTGGGTGCTTGAACCGCTCATAGCCGTGGCGGAAAAGACCGCGGCTTGCCTTTTGGTCGTCAAGCACTTGAACAAAGCCATTGCGAACCCGACCGCACTCTACCGAATCGGCGGTTCGATTGCGTTCGTGGCAGTATCACGCACCGTCCATATCATCGGCCACGATCCCGACGACAAGAAACGGATGATCTTCGCACCGCTCAAGATTTCGCACGGCCCACGGCCGGACGCGCTCGCCTACCGCGTGGAGGTGGACGCTGAGGGCTTGCCCGTCGTCCAGTGGGAAGCCGAATCCATCGACGCCGACGCCGATGACCTCCTGGCGAAAAAGGGCACGGGACGGCGCGAGACCGCAACCGACCGGGCGGTGACCTGGCTCCGGGACGCCCTGGCCGGCGGGCCGATGCTGTCGAAAGACCTGGACGCCGCGGCCCATGCTGCCGGCATAGCACCTGGCACGTTGAAGCACGCGAAAGAGCGTCTGGGCACCGTCGCAAAGCAGATTCACGACGGCCAGAAAATAACCGGCTGGTCGGTGTCACTCCCGACAGATAGAGGCATCGCATGATCCCAGTCAAAATATATATATCTTCTTGCTCTCCTTGCTCTTCTTGCTCTTCTTGCTTTCTGAAGCCGCACGCAAGAAGGGCAAGGTGGGCAAGAAGGGCAAGAAGCTACTGTGTTTATGGGGGCACGGTTCAACCAAACGAAAGGACGTGACCCATGTTGACCGATAACCTCGCCCGTGACGCCTTCATCGTCGAAAACACCGTGCTTCGCCAGCCCGTAGAGGCGTCCAGGCACGTCTTCCAGGGTGCGATCGTCGGCAGACATCCCGCGACCGGGTACATCCGGCCGTTCCAAGTGTGCGATGAGGCCTGGGGTATCGCCTATGAAGAGTCCGATAACTCGGCCGGCCTGTCGGGTGACGTTTCCGTCCGCGTCCAGCAACACGGCGACTTCGTGCTCCCGCTGCCGGGCGTGACCGTACAG
>JAGVEP010000495.1 GCA_020058145.1 Phycisphaerae bacterium
GGTCGGCGGTTCGGACTGGCTGGGACTTCGGCAGCTACTGGTGGTCAGCAGGCGCGTTTAGCTCTAGTGCTCCGTCAACCGCGGGCGCTGCCCGCGGCTACTTCAGACCAGCCTTTCAGGCTGAAGAAGGCGGCTTTTCCCGACGGTCGCTACCGGCCGCCCCGCGGGCTGGGGCCGCTACGCGGCGCTCGCGGCCTCGCCGGGGTCACGCGAATTGTGGGTAATGACAAACGCTGGCGCGCGGAGCTCGGACGGCAAGCGTACGCACTCACGGGCGAAGGAGCCGTCGCACCTGGCTGGATTTTCGACGGTCCGCATCGCTTCATTGGCACGCGGCCCCCGCGCCGCTACAATTCGCGCTGTATTGGCGCCGATCCGCTTCATCTTTTGCCGCCGCGCGGGCCTTTGGGGCCGCGGAACATTCGATGTCCGGGCCGGCCGGCGGCGCTCGCGTGTCGCGAGCCCCGAACCGTCCATTGGCTTTCCCGAGTAAGGAGCAAACCTATGTCCAGATTCACGCGGCTGGTCGCACTCGCGACCCTCGGAATTGGCTGTGCCACCGCGGTGCTCGCCGACGATCTTGAAGCCGTCCAGAAGAAGATCAAGGCCGCCTGGGAGAAGCAGAAGAGCATGACGGCCAAGGTCACCCTCGCCACTCACATGGAGATGGGTACCATGATCATCGACGGCTCTGGCGAGGGCACCATCGAGTTCATGCGCCAAGCCGACAAGGTCTACTCCCGCAACGAGATCAAGAGCACGACCACCCAGAAGATGGGCGACAAGGACCAGAAGATGGAACAGTCGATGCTCAACATCATCGACGGTGAGTACATGTACTCGGTCACCGAGATGATGGGCCAGAAATCGGCCAACAAAGCGAAGATCGACCCGAAAATGGCCGGCGAGCCGCAGGCCATGTTCGAGGAACTCGGCAAGGACTACGACTTCAAATTGCTGCCGGACGAGGAAGTCAACGGCGCCAAGACTTTCGTGCTCGAAGCCAATCCCAAGCAGAAAAACCCCATGGGGGGCGGCCGCATGGTGCTCAATTTCCTCCAGGACAGCGGCTTCGTCGTCAAGCTCGCCATCTTCGGCGAGGCGGAAAAGCCGATGACCACGATCACCTACAGCGACTTGAAAGTGGACGTAAAGATCGACCCCGACCACTTCAAGTTCAAGGCGCCCGAGGGCGTTGAGGTCGTCGACCAAACCAAGGTTGCCGCGCCCGGCAGCGCCCCGGCTTCCGCACCCGCCAAGCCCGACAAGCCGGAGGGCGGCGAGAAAGTCGAGAAGGCGGACAAGCCTGCCAAACCTGAATAACCGTTCTCTAGGGCGGTTTCAATAAGGCCCCGGCGTCGCGTGGGAGGGCGAGGCTCCCGCCGAGCCGCGGCTCGCCAGGAGGCTCGCCCTCCCGAGGCGGCAGACTATTCTTGAAACCGCTCTAACCCGACCGCGGCGGATAGTTCGGCGGCACCCATGGCGTCAACCCCGCGAAATGCCCCACGGGATCGCGCAGGGGCAGTGGGTGCGGCATCGCGAACAACTCCCCATACGCAAATCCGCAGCGCGAACCCTCGGCCGCGTCGATCGCCCGGACGCGGTGCAGCAGGCGGGCCAGACGCTCAGCGTCGAATTGCGATTGGTAGCACCCAATGGCGGCGATCTTCTGCTCGTACACGTCGCTGATATCGACCACGAACGTCGCCGGCCACTGGCCTTGGTCGACGCCGCTCGCGACCGGCCGGTACCAGAGCCAGTCGATGCGGTGCGGTGACGTGCCGGCGAAGCGCTCATCCCACTTCGTCAGTTGCGAGTAGAAACGGGCCCCTTCCAAAATGAGCTGGGCCTGATAGTGGTCCGGCGACGCCCCGGGGGTGCGGCCCGCCATGCCCACGACGATGCGCGGGCGGAAGCGGCGGAAAACGGTCGCGACCGCATAACGAGCGGCCGGCCCATCCATCAGTTCGCGGTTTGGTAGCGCCAGCGTCTCGATCTGCTCGACACCGAGGATTTTCGCCGCCGCGGCGAGTTCGCGGGCGCGAATTTCCGGAGTCCCCCGTGGCGTCGGCTCGCCATCGGTCATATGCACGATGCCGACCTTATGGCCGAGCTTGACCAGCTTGGCGATGGTGCCGCCGCACGTGATTTCCACGTCGTCCGGATGCGGCATCGCGAAGACGATGTCGAGGGTTTCGGACGACACAGGCGTCGTCTCCATGCGGCCTTTGGGTTACAACCACCTGCGGCGTCGGACTCGGAGGTCCGACGCTACGGTCAGGCGTCCACGGGGGTCCGACGCTACTCCGTCGGACGCGGAGGTCCGACGCTACGGTCAGGCGTCCACCAAGCCCTGCGCTGACAGGTACAGCATCAGCAGACTGGTCGCATCCTGCGGCGACAGCTCGCCGGAATCGATGACCAACTCCGGGTGAAGCGGCTCCTCGTAGGGTGCGGACACGCCGGTGAACTCCTTGAGCTCGCCGGCGCGGGCTTTCTTGTAAAGCCCCTTCGGGTCGCGTTTTTCGCACAGCTCGACCGACGCCTGCACGTATACCTCAATGAACGGCAGCCCGGCCGCGTCGTGAATTTGCCGCGCCTGGTCGCGATCCGCCCGGTACGGGCTGATGAAGCTCGTGCAAGTGAGCAGACCCGCGTCGGCAAACAGCTTGGCGACCTCCCCGATGCGGCGGATGTTCTCATTGCGGTCCGCGGGCGAGAAACCGAGGTTCTTGTTCAGCCCGTGGCGGATATTGTCGCCGTCGAGCACGTACGCCAGGTGCCCGCGTTCGACCAGCGCGTGTTCGAAGGTGAAGGCGATCGTGCTCTTGCCCGAAGACGGCAGGCCGGTGAACCAGATCGTGGCCCCGCGCTGGCGGAGCAGTTTGTTCCGTTGCTCCCGGTCCACATGTCCTTCGTGCCACGTGATGTTCGTTGCGACTTGCTTGGCCATTGTTCCTCGCTTCCTCCTGTGGGGGCAGTACGTTCTGGGGCACCGGAGTCGAGCCGGCGTCCGGACGGCCGACACGGGGGTCGGCCGCTACATTAGTGTGGCACCGGCTAATAGCCGGTGTCCTACGGCCGACTCGGGGGTCGGCCGCTACATTAGTGTGGCACCGGCTAATA
>JAGVEP010000490.1 GCA_020058145.1 Phycisphaerae bacterium
CCGCCCCCCCAGTTCCCCCGCTACCCCCGCTCAGGCCGCCCCGGCAGCCGTTCGCCGCACCCGCCAAGGTGCGACAAATATTGGTTCGTCAGAGCTGGCTCGGCCCTGGGAACCTCTCCGTGCCCGCCGGCCCGGATGACGTTTTCGATATGGACAGCGGGCGTTTCGGCGTTTTTGCGCCCGACGACGCACCGCGGTATGATGCGGGCATGTGGTACTTCGTCTACGGCTCCAACATGCATCCATTGTGTTTGCGATCCTGGCTTGTGGCCCGGGGTGGCGCACCACAGGGCGTGACGGCCGCACAGAAAGCCACCCTGCGCGGTTGGCAGGTGGGCCTGCGTCCGCTGACTCCGCGGGTGAACTGCGGTCCAAGGCGGCTCAGCCACGACCATTTTGCCAGCCCTCCAGGGGGTCGGTTGGGAGCACATGGGCGTGAAAGGAGTACCTGTGCTTAGACCATTTGGGCTAGGAATCGCCATTGCGTTATTCCTGACGGGCTGCAACCGGATCGACGTGCGCCCGAGTGTGTACGACCCGCAGGGAATCCAGAATGTGAAGACGTGGTACATCGGCTTCTCGTACTTCGGCGGGGCGCAGACTGAAACCGCGTCGAAGAGCGGCGAAGTCGAGCAGACAACCGTCCAGCGCGAGGCGCCGCGGAAGGACGATGTGCAACTCCGTGACGACCTCGAATTCCGCCTGCGCGATCGCTTCAGTATTCGCACGACGCGCGATCTGGCGCAGGCCGAGGGGACGATCGGCATCCACTCGATCTACTATATCTTCGCCGGTCAGACGTCTGTTGACATTCTGATTTCGGACCAGGCTGGTACGACGCTTGCTCGCATTAAGATCGTGAACGGTCAGAGCGACGCCGTGATCAACGACTACGAGAAGTTCGCGTGGTTCTGCGCGGACGAGGTCGGAAAGGTGCTGCGCCCATGAGACACGACGCCAAGATCCGGATGCAGTTGCCGGGGTGGACGACCGTGTGGCGCAGCGTGCCGTGGATGCTGGTGACGGCCGTCGGACTGAGTACCGGCTGCGCGTTCGATCATCACAAGGCGGTCGAGGTCATTTCCGAGCCGCCGGGGGCGCGGATCGAGGTGAACGGCGATTTTGTCGGCTGCGCGCCGACGACGATTGAGCTGCTCGGCGAGAGCGATGGCAAGGTCGAGATGGACTACGCCATCCGCGCCTATCCGCCTGGCCCCGAGTACTACCCGCAGGTGAAGTTGTTCATGAAGCGCGTGTCCGGCGATAGCGACCGCATTCCGAAACGCGTCTACTTCGACATGCGTGTCCGTCAACCAGTGGACCAGCCGACGGCAGCCCCGACGCGGCAGCGGGCGTGGCCGTAGGTCCGTATCGGATGCCTGTGCCTTCTCCCGAACACGTTATCCCGGGGAGTGAGCTTCATCGACGGCCAGCGGCGGAGCGGGCACGGCGTCGCGCGATCTGGCAGCGGCGGCTGCCGGCCAAGCTGCCCGTCGCTGACGACCTGAACCTGGATGTGCTCAGTCGCGCCGAACTCACGGGTGGCGAGATCAAGAACGTGGTACTCAACGCGGCACGCCCGGCGGCACAGCGCTCACGGGCGGGCCCGGTCATGATGGCAGACTTCCACGAGGCGGTCGCAATGGAAGTCGACGGTCTGTGAACGTCGTCTTCATAGCACGCCCATCCTCCATGTGCCGGACGAGGTCTTCAGTATGGTGGTCGGCCCGCGCCGGGTGCTGCCAAGCGTTCGCAGGTTCCGTTCAGAGTGATTGACTCTGTTTGCCTACTTCCGCGATGCGCTGACGCGGATCCAGACCCACCCGGCCGATCGGATCGCCGAGCTGATCCCACGTGAATGGAAGACCCGCTTTGGCTCCACCACCCCAGCCCCTGTTCAATCCGCAGCGTAGATCCCCGCCCCGTGAGCCCTCGGCCGTCCGCCGCACGCCGTCAACCTGCCCTTCATCGAGCGCTCACGCTGCTGCTGAATGATCCCACGCCACCGCTCGATCGAAAGCCTCGTCTTGCGCATGCCCGCAATCATGCCGTCGCCGCGCTGCGGCGCGTAGAAGGGCTTAGTTCAGCGGAAACAGTTCTTCTACTTCGTTCCCGTGCAGCTCGACGATTTTCGGCTTCACCGGCTCCATGGCGCCCGCGCCAGCAACTGACGGAAGTTCCGGCACAACGGATATCCAATCACAGATGGGGATATGGCGCGCGTGGATCTGGTCAAGAGTAATGTCAGTAGTGACGATGTGGCCGTGCGGATTACGGCTCACGGGTTGACTTGCCCCGAGTGGGGGTTGAGCGTCGCGTTCAGAAACGGCGCAGTCGTATTCCGAGTGGCTGATGAAGAGCGCGTGGTACAGGTCGAGTGATGTTAAACGCTCGACCGGCATCATGACTCATCCCGGATTATTCACGATCCAGCATCTTTTCTCGCATCCTTGGCCCGTTTCACCGCGTAAAACAGAGTGAATCGACGCACGGTCCACGGAACGGGAGCAGCACCTCATGGGTGAAGGCCACGGATGGTTGTTTGAGCCCACGTTCAACCGCGCGATCAAGCTGCGGCAGGCCCTTGACAGAGCTACGCCCTGTCAAGGGCAGGCGGATCCGCGGATCACGTCCGACGCCGGGGCGCTGCTGCTGCGTGAGGCTGATCATCGGCTGGGGCTGACGGCCGACTTGGCCGCGCAGCTCACGGACCCGCGCGACCCCGCCCGCGGCCGCGAAACTGCCGCCGAAGGAGGTCAACGTAAGCACCATGCCGGTAAAGCGGCTCGAGAGCATTCGCCTGGGGGGCTACGTCACCGCCGCCG
>JAGVEP010000312.1 GCA_020058145.1 Phycisphaerae bacterium
CGCTCGGCGAACTGGCCGCCGGCGTCGCGCACGAGGTCCGCAACCCGCTCGGCGCGATCCAACTGTACAGCGGGCTGCTGCGCCAGGAGTGCCGCACGCAGCGGCTGGAACCGGCGCTGCAACTGCTCGACAAGATTGAGGCCGGCATCCAGGCCATCGAAGCGGTCGTGCAGGACACGCTCGCGCTCGCGCCGCGGGGCCGGCACCTGGCCGTGTGCTCGGTACGGGAAACCCTGGCCGCGGCGGCCGAAGCGGCGCAGCGCACGCTGGCCGAGCGGGACGTGGCGCTCGAGATCGAACCCGCCGACCCCGACTGGTGCGTTACGGCCGATCCGCGCGGCCTGCAACGCGTGCTCATCAATCTGATCGTCAACGCGGCCGAGGCTTCCGCGCCCGGCTGTCGCGTGTACGTCCGGATCGAGAGCCGGGCCGCGCAGGAGGTCACGCTGCGCGTCCTGGACGAGGGCTGTGGACTGCCCGCCGACACCCAGCACCGCATTTTCGAACCGTTCTTCACGACCAAAGCCAACGGTACCGGCCTCGGGCTCACGATCGCCCATCGCTTGATCGAAGCCTATGGCGGCCGGTTGCAGGCCGCGAACCGCCCGGAGGGCGGCGCGGACTTCGCGATCACCTTGCCGTCGGCCCGCGCCGCCGACCTTGACCAGAACGAAGCCACCAGCGAGCAACATTTCACGGCCGCCTAGCCGAAGGAGGATCCATGGCTTGTATTTGCGTAATCGACGACCAGGCAATGATGCGGGATTCGGTCCAGCAAACGCTGAGCGCCAGCGACCACAAGGTCCAGGCCTTCAACAACGCCCAGGAGGCGCTCACGATGATCAAACAGCAGTCGTTTGACGTCGTGCTGACCGATCTGCGGATGCCCGGCCTGGACGGGGTGGGCCTGCTGCGCGAGCTCAGGCGGATGGGGATCGACGTGC
Organism: Phycisphaerae bacterium; assembly: GCA_020058145.1. Lineage (GTDB taxonomy): Bacteria > Planctomycetota > Phycisphaerae > UBA1845 > Fen-1342 > JAGVEP01. The sequence continues at coordinate 945 of JAGVEP010000312.1, forward strand.
CGGTAATCGTGATGACCGCGCACGGCACCGTCTCCAATGCGGTCGAAGCGATCAAGCTCGGCGCGTTCGACTATCTCCAGAAACCCTTCACCGGCCAGGAGATCGAAATCGTCGTCGAGCGGGCGCTGCGCGAACGGAGCCTGGTCCGTGACAACGAGATCATGCAGCGCACGCTCGAAGATCTAAGCCGGAACCGCGCGCTCATCGGCGAGTCGCCGGCCATGCGGCACGTGCTGGAGAAGCTCCAGCGTGTCGCGCAGAGCACGGCCACCGTGCTGATCCTCGGCGAAAGCGGCACGGGCAAGGAGCTAATCGCCCGCGCGGTCCACGAAGCGTCGCCACGAGCCAACCAGCCGATGCTGTGCGTGAACTGCGCCGCGCTCTCACCGACGTTGCTCGAAAGCGAGCTCTTCGGCCACGAGAAAGGCGCCTTCACCGGCGCCGACCGGCTGCGTAAGGGCCGCTTCGAGCTGGCCGACGGCGGGACGCTGCTGCTCGACGAGGTCTCCGAGCTCGCCCCGCCGTTGCAGGCCAAGCTGCTGCGCGTGCTGCAGGAACACGAGTTCGAGCGCGTCGGCAGCTCGGTGACGCGCCGGGTCGACTTGCGGGTCATCGCCACGACGAACCGCGACTTGCGCGCGTGGGCGGCCAAGGCCCGCTTCCGTGAGGACCTGTACTACCGACTCAGCGTGCTGCCCGTTGAGGTGCCGCCGCTGCGCGAGCGCCGCGAGGACATTCCGCTCCTGCTCGACACGTTTGTCGGCGCCGCCGCGACCCGCGACGGCCGCGAGCGCCCCAAGTTCGCGCCCGAGGTGCTCAAGCTGCTCCAGGAATACAGTTGGCCCGGCAACGTCCGCGAGCTGGAGAATTTGTGCGAACGTCTGGGCGTGCTCGAAGCCGGCCGCGACGTCACCGCCGCTACCATTGCGCCTTTCCTGACCGGTCCGCTCAAGAGCGCCAGCGCGGCCGCCCGCGGGTTGCAGTATCGCGACGGGCAGATTCTGTATGACGCCGAACGCGACCTGATCTTGCGGACGCTGGAGCGCTTCAGCGGGCACCGTGAGAAGACGGCGCGGGCCCTGGGCATCGGTCTGCGAACCCTGGGTCTGAAACTCAAGAAATGGCGCGATGAAGGCACCTTCCAGGAAGAACGCCGTCGGGCCACCGTAACGGTCTAGCGGCCGGGCTCGGCCCCGGCCGCCATGTAGCGGCCGGGCTCTGTACCGGCCGGCGTGTAGCGGCCGACCCCCGTGTCGGCCGTGGAACACCGGCAAGATGCCGGTGCCACACTAATGTAGCGGCCGGGCTCCTTACGGGCCGAAAGACACCGGCTATTAGCCGGTGCCACACAACCGGTGCCACACAACCAGCGCCACACAAGACGTGGCACGCGGGTTGCACCGGCGCTCCCGTGAACTCAACCGCAGTGGATGAATACCGTGTGGCTTGACCGTCTGATGGCTTCCCGTACCACGCACGCACTCGAGCTGGCCAGCCGCTTTGCCGAGCAGCGCCACCGCGTACTCGCCGAAAACCTGGCCAACATCGACACGCCGAACTCCGCGAGCCGGCGGCTCGATCCAGAGGCCTTTCAGACCTCGCTGCACAACGCCCTCGGCCAGGCGGAAAAGACCCGCGCAGACCGGCTGGAATTGCGCGGCAACGCGCAATTCGTGACCCAGCCCGATGGGAATGTCACCGTCCGGCCGGCCCGCGAGCCGGCCCCAAATATCCTATTCCACGACGGCACGAACACCCGGCTGGAGCAACTGCTCGGCGACGTCGCGCAGAACAGCCTGTCCTACGAATTGGCCACCAATCTCCTGCGGGGGCGCTACGAAGGACTGCTGCGGGCGATTCGAGGTAGAGTCACATGATCCGTGCTCTGGACATCAGCACTTCGGCCCTCGCGGCGCAGCGCACGCGCTTGGACGTCATCACCGGCAACATGGCCAATGCCGAGGCGACGCATCAGGAAGACGGGAGCCGCGTGCCGTACCGCCGCCGCTTCGTCACCTTCATGACGGGCGATGGGGCCGGGGGCCCAGGCGTACACGTGGACGAAATCCGTACGGACCCGTCGCCGTTCCGTGAGAAATACGACCCCGGCAATACCGATGCGGACGAGCGCGGTTACGTTCAACTGCCCAACGTCAGCCTCACGATGGAGTATGTGGATGCTCTGGCGGCCAGCCGGGCCTATGAGGCCAACGCCGCCATGCTCAACGTGTCACGAAACATGATTCAACAGGCGATACGCTTGTTCGCGTAGGAGCTGCGCCGCCAGGCGCCGATTCCGAGCATGGTTAACCCAATTTCGCGCAATCTGCCGTCGCCGATCGGACCGCAAACGCCGGCGTCGCGCACCGCTGGCACCGCCCAGGGCACCGGTGGCTCTGATTTTGCGACCCAGCTCCGCCAGCAACTGGAGCAGGTCAGCCATATGCAGGCCGAAGCCGACGCCGGCATACAGAACCTGCTGACCGGGCAGACCGATAACATCACGCAGGTGTTCACGGCCGCCCGGAAAGCCGAAGTCGCCTTCAGCCTCTTGATGGAGATACGGAACAAGCTGGTGGACGCGTACGGCGAGCTGAAACAGCTCCGCGTCTAGGCCCGAATCCGATAAGCCGGCACGGAAGCCGCACGGCGGTTCAGACCGCCGGGAGACGCCAGGATGGCTTCACTCCAAAACGCGGTCGGGCGAGCCTACACGCGGCTGCGTGACGTGAACACGTCGCAGCGGATCGCGCTCTTGCTCGGGGGCGCGCTCGTGGCCGTCTCGCTCATCTGGCTCGCGCAGTGGGCCGGGACGCCGGAGCTGGTCCCGCTGCTGGATCAGGAGCTCGCGGCCGCCGATGTCGCCCTCGTGCAGGCCGGCCTGCAGGGTATGAACGAGGCGCACGAGGTGCGCGGCAATCGCGTCTACGTCCGGGGCAGCGCCAACCGCGCTGCGCTCGTGGCCCAGTTGCAGCAGCAGGAGAAGCTGCCCGCCAACACCAGCGCCGGTTTCGCCGCGCTGATCAAGGAATCCGACCCTTGGACGCCGGGCGAGGAGCGCGATCGCCGCTGGACCTACGCCCTGCAAAAGGAACTGGAGTTGGTCCTCCGCCAATTCCAAGGGGTGCAAAGCGCCGGCGTGTTTCTGAACCTCGGGCCTGCCAAGCGCAGCTTCACGCGCACGCCGCCCGCGAGCTCCGCCAGCATCACGCTCGAGATGCGGCAGGGCGCGGAAGTGCCGCGCTCCCTGGCGCTCGCCGCGGCCCGTCTGGTGTCGGGGGCTGTCGCCGGGTTGCCGGTACACAACGTTCAAGTGGTGGATGCCAGCGGTCGCACGGCGCTCGATTGGGAGGGCGAGCAGGACGTGGGCGTGCAACTGGAGCAGAAGGTCGCCAAAGAGGAGCTGCGCTACGCCGAGAAAATCCGCTTGCAGGTCCCCGACCCTAAGGCGCTGGTCAGCGTGCAGGTCGAGCTGAACTCGACCGCGAGCAACGTCGAAACCGAGCAGCCGCTCAAGGGCATCGCCGAAAACGAGCGGGTGACACGCTCAGAAAGCACCCGCGGCCGTAGCGGCGAAGAACCCGGTGTGACGCCCAACGTGGGGCTGAAGGCCGGCGGCACCGCCGTCGCCGAAACGCAGACCGACGAGACCAGCGAGACGCAGACGCGTGTGGGCACGACCAGGAAAACGGAAGCGACGCCCGCCGGCGAGATCCGCAAAGTCTCCGCCGCGATCAGTCTCTCGCACAGTTACCTCGCCGACGTCTTCCGCCGGGCCAGCGCCGGCGCCGGCGAACCGACCGACGCGCAGATCGAAGCGGTCTTCCAGAAGGAGAAGACGCGCCTGGCCGCCCAGGTGCTCCAGCTCGTCAAACCGCAGTCCGAAGAGAACGTCGCCATTTCGCGCTACTACGACGTGGCGACCGCGCCGGCCGCCGCGGCCGCGGACACCGCCCCCGCAGCGGCGAGTGCCACCATGGAACTCGTCAAGAGCTACGGACCCGCGGCCGGGCTCGGCCTGTTGGCGTTCACGGCCCTCGCGCTCATGCTGCGGATGTCCCGCAAGACCGACGTGGCCGATGCCTTCGGCCTCGAGCTCGGTCTGCCCGAGGAAGCCGTCGAGGCGGCGCGCGCCGCGGCAGCCGACGTCTCGGCTGTC
>JAGVEP010000110.1 GCA_020058145.1 Phycisphaerae bacterium
GAGCCTGGGGTCCGCGCAGCGCGCTCCGCGGACAACCCCACGCTGGCGCGTGGGGCTCGGACAGGAACCTCGCCGCGCGGGGCGACTGCCACCGTCTTGGAGCACACCAACTGTGCGGGGCGGCGCCCCCGGGCGGTGGCATCCGGTCTCCAAGACGCTATACTGAAGTGTCGCCCTGCCGCCGGCGGTAGAGCACTAGAAAGCGACTTCATGCGACTGCTCGTCATTGGGGATATCGTCGGTAAACCCGGAAAACACGCCTGCTCGCAGATCATCCCGCGACTGATCGGCGAGCGCGAGATCGACTGCGTGATCGCCAACGCGGAGAACGCCGCCGCGGGCACGGGCCTGACGCCCCCGATGTTCGCCAAGCTGCGCCATTACGGCGTCGATGTCTGCACCATGGGCGACCACATCTACAAGCGGCGCGAGATTCTCGCGCTGCTCGAAAAAACCGATCGCATCGTCAAGCCCGCGAACCTGGCGCCCGAAGCCGTCGGACCCGAGCTGGCCGTCGTCACGGCGCGCAACGGCCGGCCCGTGGCGGTCATTTCCCTGCTCGGCCGCACGTTCATGAATTCCCGCGCCGATTGTCCCTACCATGCGGCGGATCGAGTGCTGGCCCAGCTCGGCGACGCGGCCAAGATCATCGTCGTCGATATGCACGCGGAAACCACGAGCGAAAAAGTGGCGCTGGGCTGGTATCTCGACGGCCGGGTCACCGCGGTCGTCGGCACGCACACGCACGTGCAGACCGCCGACGAACGCATCCTGCCGCGCGGGACCGCGTACATCACCGACCTCGGCATGACCGGGCCCTACGACTCCGTGCTGGGGCGCGACAAGGACGCCGTCATCAAATCGCTGGTGACCAGCATTCCCCACCCCTACTCCGTTGCCAACAACGACACGCGGCTGTGCGGCGTGATCATCGACGCCGACGACAACACCGGCCAGGCGCGTCGGATCGAACGGGTGAACATCCCCGATCCGCAGCCGGTGCCGCCAGGGGGCGACGAGTAGGGGATTGGTGGGCAGTGCCCACGCTACGCAGCGGTTAACGTACGAGAGCGGCGCGGTGGATTTGCAGCAGGTCGCGGACGTTGTCGTGTACGCCCGTGAAACGCGGATTGAGCAGGTAATTCCCCCGGCGGAAAAAAACGGGCACGATCGGTAGCTCCTCCGCGGTCAAGATGCGTTCGGCGGCGCGCAATAGCGCGAACCGCTGGGCGTCGTCGGCCGCGCGGGCCGCGCGGGCAAGCAACTCGTCGAATTCAGCGTGTGCCCAGCCGGTGCGATTTTGGCCGCTCGTGCTGGTGAACAAGTCGAGAAACGTGCTCGGGTCGAGGTAGTCGCCGAACCAATCACTGCGCGCCAGGTCATAGTCCAGGTTGCGAATTTGCTCACTCAGCACCTTGCCTTCGACCATGCGCAGCTCGACGCGGATGCCCAGCCGTGCTTCCCACAGCGCCTGAATCGCCTCGGCCAGAAACCGTTGCTCCGCTTCGGGTGGAAACGCGATTTCGATGGGGCGCGCCGCGCCGCTGCGGTCAAACCCGCTCTGGCGCAGGTACTCACGGGCCAGCTCGAGCCGCTGCTCATCGGCCAGTCCCGCGCCGAGGCCGTCCGGCGGCTCGTAGTAGACCGTCTCACCCGTGGGCAGGCTGCGCGGCATGAGTTTCAGGGCAGGGACCGGCACCAAGGTGTACGCCGGCGTCTCGCCCAGCCGCAAGACGTGCGCACAGAGCGCCTGGCGGTCGAGCGCCAGCGACAACGCCTTGCGGAAATTAGCGTCATCCAGCGGCGGGCGGCGGCAATTAACACGGTAGAAGAACGTCGCGAAGCGGTCGCCGGAATGAAAGCCCGCGCGCCGGCCGGCACGTTGTTCCGTCAGCAACGTCTGTGCGACCGAGCGTTCGAGCGGGCTGACCAGGTCCGCCCGGCCGGTCTGATAGGCAATTAGCGCGGCGTTCGTGTCGCTCGTGATCAGCGCCTCGATGGAACCCAGCGCGATTGACGCCGCGTCCCAGTAATACGGGTTGCGTTTCAGTCGCACGCTCTGCTTGAAATTCCAGGCTGCGAGCGTGAATGGACCGTTGCAGACGATGTGGTCCGGCCGCGTCCACAGATGTTGCGTGCTGCGCCGCACGTGGCCGTCGCGGTAAGCCCACTTTTCGAGCGTGGGCCGATGTGCGGGAGCCAGCGTGATGAACGCGGTCAGGTCCAGGAAGTACGGGCACGGGTTTGCGAGGGTCACACGCAGTGTTCCCGCGTCTGCCGGCTCGATTCCGACGACCTCGGCGGGCACGTCATCGGTCCGGTCGTTGTTGGCGCGCGATTCGAAGTACTCGCGGGCACCGCGGATGACGAAGAGCAAGTTGGCGTACTGGCACTCGCACTGCGGATCGAGCGCGCGCAGCCAACTGAAGCGGAAATCCTCCGCCACCACCGGCTCACCGGTCGACCAGCAAGCTGCGGGTCGCAGGTGAAACGTGTAAACGCGCCGCTCGGCGTCCGTCTCCCAGGATTCCGCGACCGCGGGCTCCGGCGCAAACGTCTCGGCGTTCAACCGTGTCAGCCCCTCGAACATGGCGGCGGCAAGCTGGATTTCCGCGAGCCAGCTCACCCGTTGCGGATCGAGCGTCCGTGGCTCGGGACACGTGAGGACAAAGTCGGCCCGCTCCGCGCGGCTGCCCAGCGCGAGCCAGCCGAGCAGCAGTCCGGCGGGTAGCAGCACGATCGGCAGCAGAGTGCGGAGCATGGGAACGCCAACGGAGCCGCGCGGTAGGGTGGGCAGCGCCCACCCTGCGGAGCACTGGTGCGCTACGCAATCTGGTGGGCAGTGCCCACCCTACGGAGCACTGGTGCGCTACGCAATCTGGTGGGCAGTGCCCACCCTACGGAGGCAGTGCCCACCCTACGGAGGCAGTCTAATTCGCATTCAGCCGGGCGCGAATGACCGCGGCCCGCTCGATGCTGCGCTGTTCGCCGCTGAGGCGTTCGCCGTGCAGCTTCTGCAGGTGGGCGGGCTGAATCTGTAGGAACAGCTCGTTCAGCGTCTGGAGGTCGATGGTGCTCAGCCGGCCGATGTGCAGCCCCATCCGCACGTGCGAGAGGTACTGCATGGCTTCGGACGAGCTGATCAGCCGCGCCGCCTTGAGCATGCCCATCGCCCGCCAGACTTTGTCGTCCAGCGCCTGCAGCCGGCCCTTGAGCAGCGCTTCGCGGGCGGCCAGTTCGTATTCGACGATCTTCGGGATCACCGCGGTGCCCAGATCGTCGATGATCTCCGCCTCGCCCCGGCCGAGCGTGATCTGGTTCGAGATCTGAAAAAAATCGCCCAGCGCCTCGGTGCCCTCGCCGTGCAGGCCGCGAACGGCGAGTTTCATGTCGCGCGCCGCCTGGCCGACCTTCTCCAGCTCGTTGGTCAGGCGCAGCGCCGGCAGGTGCAGCATCACCGACACGCGAATCCCCGTCCCCACATTGGTCGGGCAGGCGGTCAGATAGCCGTACTGGGGGTGAAACTCGTAGTCGAGGTGCTCCTCGAGCGCGTCGTCGATCGCGTTGATTTGCTCCCACGCCGCCGAGATCTGCAGCCCGCTGCGCATCACCTGGATACGCAGATGGTCCTCCTCGTTGATCATGATGGACGCGGCCTCGGACACATCGAACGCGACCCGCCGCGCCCCGGTGCCCTCGGCAAGCTGCCGGCTGATGAGGTGCCGCTCGACCAGGAACTGGCGATCCAGCTCGTCCAGGTGCTCCACGTCCACGTGGAGCATGTCCTTGAGCAACGTGGCCCGCCGCATGGCATTGGCGAGCGCTTCCGCCAGTTCCGCGCGCATGGCGGTGTCCGCTTTCGACAGGAAGTGATAACCCCGCACATTCCGCGCCAGCCGGATGCGTGACGAGATGACAATCTCGTGCATGGGTCCGACGCCGCGGAGCCACTCTCCCGCCCGGCGTGCGACTTCGTCGAGCGGTCCGCTCATGATTTCTCGAGCTCCTGGATGCGGTCACGCAGATCGGCGGCCCGCTCGTAGTCCTCCCCCGCCACGGCTTCCTCCAACTGCCGGCGCAGACGCCGGATGTCGAGTTGCGGCTTCGGCTTGAGGCCCAGCGACCGCGGCGCCTTGCCGACGTGGTGACTGCTGCCGTCGTGGGTCCGTTCCAGCAAGCGGTTGATCTGGTCTTTGAAGCGCTCGTAATCGTGGGCGCAGCCCAGCAAGCCCTGGTTGCGGAACTCGACGTAGCTCAGCCCGCAGTGCTCGCACACCAGCCCGCTCAGGTCGGCCGCCCCGCTCTTGGCCCCCGCGATGAAGTTCTCGAGCAGCTCGCTGAGGTCCACGCTCGCCTTGGGGGCCTGCAGCAGCCCCTCCTCGGCGGCACATTTGTCACACAGGTGCCGCTCGGCCTTGTCGCCGGAGCGCTCGATATTGGTCAGGTGGAAAGTGGCCTTGGCCTTCTTGCACCGCTCGCATAGCCCCATGCGCTTACTCCGAGGGCTCCACTCGCTAGCGCGATGGTAGAATGTGCAGTGCGGGGAGTCAAGCAAACATCACGGCCTGCCTCAATCGCCAGGGCCGATTCGATCCGTCTGTGCCGGCGGACGATGAGATTTCAGACCAGGTGTCGGCCGCCGTCGATGGGCAGCACCACGCCCGTGATGTAGTCCCCCGCGCACAGCAGAAAATGCACCCCTGCTGCGATGTCCTCCGGCGTGCCGGGCCGGCGCAGCGGAATCTGGGATGTCAGGCGATCGCGCGTCTGCTGATCGTAGTCGTCTGGCCACGCCGCGACCCCTGGCGCGAGGCCGACGACATTCACGTCCGGCGCGAGCGCCCGTGCCAGGACGCGCGTCAGGGTCTCCAGCGCACCCTTCGAGACCATGTAGGCCAGATGGTCGGGCCAGGCGCGCGGCGTGGCGGCGTCGCAGAGATTGACCACGCGCCCGCGAGCACGGCGCAGCGCCTCGCGGGCCGCATGGACCAGCGCCGCCGGTGCGGTCAGGTTGATTCGCAGCGTGCGCTCCCAGTCGGCCAGCGTGAACTGATCCAGCGTCATCCGTTCGAAAATCGCGGCGTTGTTCACGAGCACATCGAGCCGGCCGAAGCACGTCAGGACCTGCTGCACAAGCTCCCCGGTTGCGGCGGGTGCGCCGAGATCAGCCGCGAAAGCCTCCGCCGCCGGGCCGCACGCGCGGCACTGAGCTACGGTGTCCGCGGCGTCGTCGGCCGACGTGTGATAGTGTACGGCGATGCGACAGCCGGCGTTGGCCAGTCGCACGGCGATCGCCCGGCCGACACGCCGCCCGGCCCCCGTCACCAGCACCACGCGGTCAGTCAGTTCCAACGGCCGGTCCCTCCGCAACTCGATAACGCACCCATTCCAGGCAGAGACCCTGCGGCGGTGCCGTCGGGCCGGCGAGACGGCGATCGCGGGCCGCCAGAATTTCGCTGACGCGCTGTGGCGGCCAATGCCCGCGGCCGATTTCGACCAGTGTACCGACCATGTTACGCACTTGATGATAGAGGAAGCCGTTGCCCTCCACGTCGATTTGCAGCTCGTCGCCCACGCGGGCCACTCCCAGGCGGTACACCGTGCGCACCGTCGTGTCGCGCGGACTGCCCTGGCTCGCGAAGCCTGCGAAATCGTGCGTGCCGACCAGTTCGGCGGCGGCCGCCTGCAGGCGCTGGAGATCGAGCGGATACCAGACATGCCAGGTGTAGCGCTGCGCGAAGCTGGCGACCGGCCGCTGCACGCAGTTGAAGATGCGATAGCGATACCGTTTGCGGCACGCGTCGCGGGTGGGCTGAAAACCAGGAGCCGCCAGCGATACTGTGACGATCGCCATGTCGGCCGGTAAACGGTGGCCGATGGCGCGCTGCAAGTTCTCGAGCGGCACCGGTGAATCGGTGGCGACGCTGGCCACCTGGCCGCGCGCGTGTACGCCGGTGTCCGTGCGGCTGGCGCCGAGCGCGCTGAGCGGGTGGCGCAGAACATGGCGGAGGACGTTTTCCAGCTCCTCTTGCGCGGTCCGTACGCCGGCCTGCCGCTGCCAGCCGTGGAAGTCGGTGCCGTCGTACGCCAGGACGAGTTTGATGTTCCGCTCCATCGGGCGCGATCGTACCCCGCGCGCGGCGCGGCGCACAGGGCGAGCCGTGGCGGGGAGCCGGGGCCGTGGGCGTGAATGAACTGCTACCGAACCTCACCGCACCAGGTCTGAGGCCTCACTTACTGCGCCGGACCCTCCAGTCGCTGCTGGATGGACTGCCATATCTCCAGCATTCCCAGCCGCGTGGCCCAATCGGCGATGTAAGCGCGGTCCACCCGTTGACCGCTGATCTTGAGCATTCCGGCGATGTCGCGGAGGTGCTTGTCCGAGCCGCCTTCGCGGTAGTACTCCATTTTCTTGATGATCACGTCCTCCGGGGATGCGAACGCGGCCAGGTAGTCCTGCGCCGGATGAACGCGTGTCGCCCGAGCGAAACGGCTGTTGTTGAACGGTGTTTCGGCGGGGATGAGGATGTCGACCTTCAGCCCCGAGGCCGGGTGGAGGATGTTGAATTGCCCGCAGTGTGCCACGGCTTCCTGTGCCGCTTCCGGGCTCACGTAGAAATCAGGTTCCGGAAACGCGCCGCAGAATCCCTCCACGGACCGGGCGGGCAAAGCGCAGACGATGTCGATGTCGTTGGTGAACCGCGGTTCGCCGAAATACGAGGCCGCGACCGAACCGGTGACGAAGTATGGAAGGTGCAAGCGTTCGAGCACGCCGACGACGTGGCGCAGAAGATCAGACGGCTCCATGAGAAACTCGCCGTGCAACTTCCCGAGAGATCTGCAACCTGTCCCAGGTTGGGTGCGCGGCGCGAACTGCACCCGTCACGAGTTCTTGGGCCAGGCGGAATAGCCCGTCCACGATTGCCAGCCGCTCTGCCCCTGTCTTCTGCCGCAGAATGTCAGCCATCTGGTCGTCGACGACCTCGAACTGTCCCGCGTCAAGCCGCATGGCACACCTCGCACCGCACTTAGATTATACCGTCCGCGGCACCCGGTTCGCTGCCGACCACCTCGTGGCTGCAATGCCCTCCGTTGGCCAAGCGCGATCTGGAATAGCGGTCCCCCGGAGTGCGCTTGCTCGTCAGGTAGGCTCGCTCGCCGCACGCGGTTCCGGGCTGCCGGCTTTGGCCGTGCGCCGGGCGGTTTCCTTCGCGTCGTCGCCGAACAGCCGCTCTTTCATCAGGCGGCCGATCTTGAACTTGACGGTGCGTTTCGTTGGCACGAAGACCTTTTGCATCGTTTTTGGGTTCTGAGCCACGCGGGCGGCGCGGGAACGAATCTCGAATACACCGAAGTCCCGGAATTCCAAGCGGTTACCGTTTCCGAGCTCCGTGATGATCTCGTCAAGGAAGCTCTGCACGATCTTCTTGACGACAATCCGCTTGTTGCTGGTCTCGTCGGCGATGCGATCGACCAGGTCCTTCTTCGTTATCGTGTTCATCACGCTCCCCAGCACGCCGCTCCTGACGGCGATCCAACTCAGGTCGTTTCGTCCGTTCCAACCACGCCAAGACGTCGCACAACGACGTGAAACTCGGCCGTCGGCCATAATAAACCAAGGCCGTGGCCCATGCAAGCGGAATCCTTGACGGGACAATGGGTTAACGAAGAAAGGCACGGAGCCACATAGGCACGGAGGGGGAACCCGAGCCGCGCAGGTCAGGAAGCGGGGGGGAGCAGGCGCACTCGGGCACAAGGGCCTAAAGGGGAGTGCAAAGCTCTAGTGCTCCGTCAACCGTGTTTTGACGGCACACCGGGAGGGCGAGGCTCCTGCCGAGCCGCCGCGGAGCGCGCCGCACCGGCTCGGC
>JAGVEP010000285.1 GCA_020058145.1 Phycisphaerae bacterium
AGCGAACGCCGGCGGCGTGAGCGGCTGGCCCGCGGTGTCCAGCACGTGCGTCCGGTCGGCGGCGGGCGACCGTGCGGCGTGCTCCTTGAGCGCGCTGACGGACATGACCGCGGGGAAATCGGCCAGCACACTGCCGACGTCCGTGCTCAGCAGTCTGAAGCCGTCCTGGACCCAGGCTTCGTCGTCGGGCTGCCAGGGGTCGCCAGAGGCCAGCGTAGGTGCTGCCGTGGCGCCGGCTGCGCGTACCGAAATCTCCGCCGCGGGTTGCGTCCGGACGTCGATCAACCGGGTGCGCGTTGTTGCCGGCAAGCTGGCGGCGGCGAGCAGCAGCCATTCCAGCCGGTTGACGACATTGAGGCGCGTGATCAGCGGCGGGGGGGCGGCTTGGTCGGTGTAGGTCTGACGGAGAGTGTCCCAGACGCCGGGTGTGCTGTGGCCGACGATGATGAGGCGTTCGCGGGCGCGGGTGGCCGCGACGTAGAGCAGCCGCAGTTCCTCCTCCAGCTCACATTGGGCCACTTGGTGGGACAACAGGTAGTGCCGGGCACTGCGCAGCGTCGCCCGTGCCGGGTAGTCGCTGAAGCGCAGGCCAAAACCGAGGTGGGCGTCACACTGCAGCGCCGCGCCGCGGCTGCGGGTGTTGAATTTCGTACCCGCCCCGAGCAGGAAAACGACGGGGAATTCCAGGCCCTTCGCCCCGTGAATCGTCAGGATGCGCACGACGTCCTCGTGTCCGGCCGCGAGCGCCGCCGGCTGGATTTCCTCGGCGGCGAGCTGCTCCAGGTACGTGGCGAATTCGTCCACACCGCCCTGACCGGCGCCGGCAAACGCGGAGGCGTAGTTCTGGAGCGCGCGGAGCAGTCCCACACGCTGCGCCCCATCCCGCAGTGCCGCGGCGAAGAGTGGCAACCCGCTGTCGCGAAAGATGCGGCGGAGTAAAGCGGGCAGTTCCTCTTCGCGTGCCGTGCGGTTCCACTCGTCCAGTTGCGCCAGGGCCGCGTCGAGCTTCGCCGCCAGGGCGGGCGCGGGTCGGGTGCGACGGTACTGTTCCACAGCCGCGTAAGAATCGACGCTACGGCTGCCACACGCGGTGCGCACCGCGAGCAGTTCGCCGTCCGACAGCCCGACGAAGGGACTGCGCAGATAGGCCGCGAGCGGAATATCCTGACGCCGGTTGGTGAGCAGCGCGAGGACGTTGCACACGTCGCGGACCTCAATCACGTCCAGCATCGACTCACGGCCGCCGGTCGCACAGGCAATCCCGTTGTCGCGCAAGACGCGGGCGACCTGGGTGGCGGTTCGTACAGCCGAGCGGAGCAGGATGACGATGTCCGCGAGGCGCAGCGGACGCAGGGCGAGGCGGTCGTCCGAAGCGCGCTCGGGAATCTGCACGCCGGCGCGGAGCAGGCGGTGGATTTCGTCGGCTGCGAGTTGGGCCTCGCGCTCGATTAGCTCCACATCCTGTTCGTCGGCTGCGGAGTTCTCGCCGGCGCGGCCGCGGCTGGTCTGCTGTTCAATGACGCGCACGGCGACACGTGGCTGGCGGCCGAGCAGGGGATTGGGGATTTCCTGCGGCGCGCGGCCGGGTTGCAACCATTCGCGCTGCGCATACGCCGTGCCGCCCAGGCGACGATCGAAAAGGCGGGCGAACAGTTCGTTCAGCGCGCTGAGCAAGTCGCCGTGGCTGCGGAAGTTGTCGGCCAGGTAGGCCACGCGCCCCGCGCCTTGGCCGCCCTCGTAGGCGTCGGCCAGGGCGGTGAATAGCCGCGGCTCGGCCTCGCGGAAGCCGTAAATGCTCTGTTTCACGTCGCCGACCATGAAGCGATTGGAGCCGTCCGGCGCGCTGCGTGTTACCAGCCGCAGGATTTCGACCTGCACCGGGCTGGTGTCCTGATATTCGTCGACGAGGATGTGGGTGTAGCGGTGCTGCAGGCGCCGGGCGATGTCGGTGGGCTCGCGCTCCACAGCGGCGCTCGGCTGTCCGAGGAGGTCGAGGGCGAAGCGGAGCACGTCGCCGAATTCGTACGCGGCCCGCTGCCGCTTGGCCGTCGCGAGTCTGTCGTGGTAAGCCTGCTCCAGGCGCAGCAGTGTCGCGGCGTGAGCGGCAGCGGCCGGGCCGTGTGCGAGGAGCGCTTGGACCGACTCGGGCGCCCAGGCCTTTTGCAGGCGTGTCCCCAACCACCGCGCGCGAACCTCAGCGACCTCCGGAGCTTCGGTGTTGCCGCGGCCCGGCTTGGGCAGCTTGAATGCGGCCATCCCTGCGACGACGTTGAGCAGCATCGCGGGATTGCCGAGGGCGCGCTGCCAAACGGCGAGCTGGTCGCGGTACGGCAGCAATGTGTCCGCGGTATCCCGCGCACGCAGCAATGCGCTCAGTTGCTCGTGTTGAAACGCGCACTCCTCGGCCAGGGCGGCGGCGAGCAGGGGGGTGCCGTCATCGCTGGCGCACAAGCCGCGTTGTTGCTCAAACCAGGCCTGCGGGTTTACCAGATGCTCGCGAAAGCGGTTCAGGCTATGAATCAACTCACGGAGAAAGCGGTCGCCAGGGGCCGGGGCACGCGCCAGCCACGCGCGGGCCTCGTCGGCCAACGTGTCGCGCACCCCGTAAATCCACGCAAGAAAATCGTCCAGCGTCGCGATCCGCAGCAGCCGTGCGTCCTCAGCGCTCAGCGTGGTGAAACGCACGTCCACCCCGGCGGATGCGTAGTGCTCGCGGACGATCCGCCCGCACCAGGCGTCGATCGTCCCGATGTCGGCCGCGGGCACGAGCAGCTCTTGCCGCCGCAGATGCCGGCGCAGCTCGCCCGCGGCCACGTCC
>JAGVEP010000489.1 GCA_020058145.1 Phycisphaerae bacterium
CGACGTGATTCGCCGCGCCGCGCGGCTGTTCAACGAGCTGATCGTCGGGATCGGCATGAACCCCGACAAGGAGCAGCTCTTTACGCCACAGGAGCGTCTGGAACTGCTGCGACCGCACCTCACCGACCTGCCGAACGTGCGGGCCGCGACGTATGACGGCCTGACGATCGATTTTGTCCGCGAGTGGCACGCCGACGTGCTGGTGCGCGGCATTCGTGACATGTCCGATCTGAATCACGAGGTCCAGTTGGCCAACTTGAACCGCATGATCGGCGGCGTCGAGACCGTGTTCATGCTCACGAGCGACCAGCACGTCCTGACATCCAGCACGTACATCAAGCAAATCTACGAGATGGGCGGGGGGGACGTGAGCCGAATCAGCCAACTCGTCCCGGACAACGTCGCCGGGTGTTTGGCGGCGAAGCTCGGCCACCGCCCGGCCGTTCGGCACCTGTTGCCATGAGGCGGCTTCCCGGAATGACCCGCGCGCGCCCGGCGGCGGTCCACCCGCGTGTCGTGCTGCTGTGGGCGGTCGTCATGGTGGTCGTGGCGAGCGGCCTGTACGCCGTCGCCCCGTGGATTCTCCCGGCCCGGGTGAGCGCAGGGCCGCTCGTGCAGATGGCCGCGCCCGATGGCGTAACGTTCGTCTGGTACACCACGCGGCCGGTGGTTTGCCGCGCGGTGGTCACGATTGACGGCCGCCCGCAGGGCTTCGACGCCGCCGTGGATGGAAACCGCCATCAAGCGCGTGTCACCGGGCTCGCGCCGGGCATGAGCTATCCCTACGAGATTTGGGCCGGTGACCGCCGGTTGATTGGCGACCTCGCATTTCAAACCAACCGCACTGGCGGCGAGCGGTTCACGTTTCTCGTTCTCGGCGACAGCGGGATGGGCAATCGCGAGCAGTACCTGCTCGGCGGGCTGATGGCGCGTACGCTGCCGCCGGCTGATTTCGTGCTGCACACGGGCGACCTGGTCTACCCCGACGGGGCCCGCGAACGCTATGAGGCACGATTTTTTGCGCCCTATCGGCACCTCCTCGCCCGGGTGAATTTCTGGCCGTGCCTGGGTAATCACGACGTGGCGAAGGGCGGCCGCGCGCCGGCGTATGAAGAGGTGTTCGAGCTGCCGGAAAACGGCCCGGCGGGGTTGCCGGCCGACCACAATTACTGGTTCGACTACGCCGCCGCGAGGATCGTGGTCGTCGATAGCGACCCCGACGAGGCCACGTTGCGAGATCAGGTCGCGCCGTGGCTGCGGGACGTGCTCGCCGCTCCCGAGCCGCGCTGGAAGTTCGTGGCTTTCCACCACCCGCCGTATACCGGGGGGCAGTATCCGCCCGACGCGCGCATCCAGCGCAGCCTGGTGCCGGTATTCGAGGAGACCGGCGTGGATGTGGTGTTTTCCGGCCACGATCATACGTATCAGCGCATGCACCCGCTGCGCGGCGGCCAGATCGTGAACGCCAGCGAGGGAGTTCTCTACATCATCACGGCGGCCGGCGGGGCGCGCCTGTATGAGCCGACGCCGCTGCGGCCAGACTACGTGGCCGTGCTGGACCATCAACATTTCAGCTTCACACAGGTTTCGATCGACGGCGATGAGCTGACTTTGCGGCAGATCGCGCTGGAAGGCCAGACTCTCGATCAGTGGACGCTGCGGAAGGCGCCCGGCGGGACTGAGCTGGAGCCTCCGTCGGCGGACGCTGTCTCGACCCAGCCGGAGGTCGAGGCGCCCTGATCTTCTCAGGGGGCCACGTTGTCACGGCGCCCGCGGCGCGGTAGGTTTCCCGCGTCGCGTCCGGCTTGGCGTTCGACGGCGCGCGAACGTTGGCCGATTACCCGGATCGATTTTCTTTCACGCGAGGGCAACGTATGTCGACCGAACCGCAGGTCATGACCAAGCTGCCGGAAAACGCCTACCGCGAACTCAAGCCGGGCGAGACGTACGTCCCGATGGTGCCGCCGAGCGTGAGCGTGCCAGAAATCACGACGCGCTCGATCATCTTCGGGATTGCGATGAACATCATCTTCTCGGTGGTTGCCACGTACCTGGCCTTGAAGGCCGGCCAGGGCATCGAAACCGCGATTCCGATCTCCATTCTGGCGATTGGGCTCTCGGGGGTGCTCGTGAAGTTCGGCCTGCGGCGGAGCTCGCTGCTCGAAAACATCAATATCCTGGCAATCAGCACAACTTCCGGCATCGTGGCGGGGGGGACGTGCTTCACGATGCCCGCCATCTACGTGCTGAAGCTCAACGAGAAACTGGGCATGGGCGACTTGCAGCTCTTTCTCCAGATTTTCCTGGTGCCGTTCTTCGGGGCCATTCTCGGGGTGCTCTTCCTGATCCCGTTCCGCCGGTACTTCGTGAAGGAGATGCACGGCAAACTGCCCTTCCCCGAAGCTACCGCGACGAACGAGATTCTCGCGACCGGGGCCGGCGGCGGCGGACAGGCCTGGGTGCTGATCTACTCGTTCCTGCTCGCGATGGTCTACAACTTCCTGTCCAAGGCGATGAACCTCTTCACCGATGTCTTTACGACGGGTAAGACAACCCTCGAATACCTCGTGGACAAAGCCGGTGTCGACGCCACGACGGGCAAGGCGACGTTCGACACAGCCAAGGAGGCCGTCGATACCCTGGCGTTCAAGTCCGACTTCATCACGCACATGACTGAGAAGATCAAGACCGTGTTCTTCATGGGCACGGGCGCCTACTACCTCGGGCTGGGCTTCATCATCGGCCTGCGCTATGCGGCGATCATCTGTGCCGGTTCCTTCCTGTCCTGGTTCGTCATCGTGCCGTTGCTGGGACAGTTTGACCTCGATACGCTGCACATTCTGAACGCCCACCCGAAATTCACGGAGACGGCCGCGGACCGGATTTTCTACTTCATTCCGCGCAATATCGGGATCGGCGGCATCTTCGCCGCCGGCATCATCTCCATTCTGAAAATGAGCAAGGTCATCGTGACGGCCCTGAGCCAGGCGCTCGGCGGGCTTTTCAAGGCGAAGGGCGCCGGGGCTGCGCACGATCGCACCGAGCACGACATGAGCTACTCGACCATGCTCATCCTCGGATTGCTCACGACCATCGCCATGGCGCTTTACTTCCGCTTCGCAGTACTGGCCAACATGCCCAACCCCACGCAACTCACCATCATCGCCACTGTGCTGGCCCTGGGCGTCACCTTCCTGTTTACCACGGTCTCGGCGTGGGCGATTGCGATGATCTCCACGACGCCGATCTCGGGGATGACCGTCACGACCATCATCATTACCGCCGCGGCGTTGCTGGCCGCGGGACTGGAGAAGGGCGACGCGGGGATGCTGGCGACGTTGCTCGTCGGCGGCGTGGTGTGCACCGCACTGTCCATGTCGGGCACGCTGGTGACCGAATTCAAGCTCGCGTACTGGCTCGGCGCGACGCCGCGTAAGATCCAATGGAGTGCGATTATCGCCGCGCTGCTCGCCTCGGCGGCCGTTACCGGCACGATCATGCTGCTGGCCAAGTCGGAGGGGTTCGTGCCGACCGCTGAGCATGCGAAGGTCCTGTCGGCTCCGCAGGCCAACATGATGGCCAGCGCCATCGAGGGCTTCCTGGGCAAGGGCGGCCAGGTCCCCTGGCTGCTGTACGCCACCGGCGCGGTCGTCTCGATCATCCTTCAGATGCTCGGCGTCAGCCCTCTGGCGTTCGCCTTGGGGATGTACCTGCCCATGGAAATCAACACCTCGATCCTGTTGGGCGCATTCATCGCGTGGCTCGTTGGCCGCGGGGCCAAGAACGAGGGGCTCGCCAAGGCGCGCAGCGACAAGTCAATTCTCGTGGCATCGGGGCTGATTGCGGGCGCCGCAATCGTCGAAGTGCTGGTCATCGTCTTCTCGTCCCTGATCGACAAGCCGCTCACCGGCGGAAAGTGGATGCTCGCGCTGGATATGAGCGCTCGTCGCATCGCGGGCGGAGCGAGCCCGGAAGCCCTGGCCCAGATGAACAACTGGGTCGGCGTCCTGGCGTTCTTGGCCCTGTGCCTGTTCGTGTACGTCGATTGCCGGCGGGCACGGCCTGAGAAATCAGGCGCCTAGGCATGGTGCCAAGCGTGCCGTTGTCTGAACAGCCCGTGAAGCTGAGTTGGCGTTTTCCGCGAACGTTCTGGTTCGCCAACGTCGCAGAGCTGTTTGAACGGGCCGCGTACTACGGCATGTTCATTGCGCTCACCCTCTACCTCACCGAGCGCATCGGCTTCGACGACGTATGGACCGGCTACGTGGGCGCGGCCTTCGCGTCGGTGCTCTACCTGCTGCCCACCTTCAGCGGCATTCTGGCCGACCGCATCGGATTTCGCCGCGCGCTGCTGCTGGCGTTTGCGCTGCTAGCGCTGGGTTATGCGCTGCTGGGGGTCGCCGGGCTACCGCGGGCCGATGGGCCGCTGGGCGCCGTGGTGCCGTCGGCAGCGAGCAGCCCCGCACCGTTTGTGCCGCTCTTCGCGACGCCGGTCCGCAAGTTTCTGGCCACCGTGGCGCTCGCGCTGGCCATGTTGGGCGGATCGATCATCAAGCCGGTGATCACCGGCACCGTGGCCAAGTGCTCGGGGGAAGCGACGCGCGCGCGGGCCTTCTCCATCTTCTACGCGATGGTGAACATCGGTTCGTTCACCGGGAAGTCGTTCGCCAAGCCGCTGCGCACGGGCTTCACCGTGCCGGGAACCGACCTGCACCTGTCGCTCGGATTGGAGTACATCAACTTCTATGCCGCGCTGATGGCCGGGCTGGGTCTGGTTCTGGTCGCCTTGGCCTACCGCAACGTGGACGGGCCGGCCGAGCGCAGGACATACGCCCAAGCCTGGGCCGGCTTGTGTCGGGTGATGCGGAATTTCCGGTTCATCGCCTTGATCCTCATCGTGGCGGGCTTCTGGTCCATTCAGCATCAGCTCTACGCCACAATGCCCAAGTACATCATTCGGCTGATCGGCAATCACGCCAGTCCCGAGTGGCTGGCCAACGTGAACCCGGCCGTGGTCGTGCTGCTCGTGGTGCCGATCACGCACCTGGTGCGCCGTTTCCAGGCGGCCAATTCCATTCTGATCTCGCTGGGCCTGATCACCCTGTCGGCCGCGACGGTCAGCATGAGTGCCGTGCTGCAAGCCGCCGCCGGCACCAGCATTTCGGTCGCCGGCATCGCCCTGCACCCGATCACGCTGGCCGTCATCGTCGGCATCGCGCTCCAGGGGCTGGCGGAGTGCTTCCTGTCGCCGAAGTTCCTGGAGTTCGCCTCCAAGCAGGCCCCGCCGGGCGAGACCGGGCTGTACATGGGCTATGCGCACCTGTCCAGCTTTTTCGCATATTTCCTGGCCTTCGTCATTTCTGGTCACCTGCTGGACGCACTCTGCCCGGACCCGGCGACGCTCAGCCCGGACGCCCAAGCCCAGTGGCGGGCGGCAACCGTGCCGGGCGCCACCACGCCGTTGCCCGCGCCCTACGCGCGAGCACACTACATCTGGTATGTCTTCACGTGCATTGGCGTAACGGCCTTCCTCGCGCTGCTGGCGTTCAAGTACGTGACCGCGCGACTCGACCGGCGCCGGGCGGCGGCGTGACGCGCTCGGCGCGAGATCGTTGAGCCGCGGCGCAGGCGGGCGGCTATCATATCGGAGCTAACCAAGGAGGAAGGCTGTGTTCCGAACCGCGTATCGCTGCATAATCGTCGTCGTCGCTGCCGGGTTCCATCTGGCCGCGGCTGGTACGCCCCCCGCGCGGACGCACGACATCACCGTCGACGACTACCTCACCGTACACTTGCTCACCGATTGTGCCACGTCGCCGGACGGAAAGTACGTCGCCTTCACCGAGCTGCGCTGGGGCGAACACGACGAAGCCCGGCAGACGGACCTCTGGGTTGTTGAAACCGCCACGCAGAAACCCATGCGGCTGACCTTCGACCGTGCCAACGACTCATCCCCGCAGTGGAGTCCCGATGGCACGCACCTCTATTTCGTCTCGAAACGCAATCGCGGCGACAAGAAGCCGCCGTACGACGGCAGCACGCAAGTTTGGGTCACGGGCACGCACCCCGGCGAGCCGCTGGCGATCACCCGCGTCAAGGGCGGCATCGAGAGCTATCAGCTTTCCAAAGACGGCCGCACGCTGTACTACACCAAGGAGGGCGAGGAGGCGGAGAAGGAGTGGCAGGACCTCCGCAAGAAGTACGCCGATGTCAAATTCGGCGACGGGCCGGTCAAATACACGGAAATCTGGAAGCTCAACCTGGAATCGTGGCGGGAGGAGCAGGTCGCCGAGCCGAAACGCGTCATCACGGAGTTTCGCGTCGCGCCGGATGAGACCAAGATTGCACTAATTACGACCCCCGACGGGCGGCTCATCACCAAGGAAGGAAAATCGCGCGTCGACATCTACGCTGCCAAGACGCACGAAATCACGCCGCTGCCCGACCAGCTCTACCGGACCGACGCACCCTCGCCCTACGGCTGGGTCGGCAATCTCGCCTGGTCTGCCGACGGCCGCGCGCTGGCCTGGACCGTCGACTTTGACGGCTATCCGGGCGAGATCCTGGTCGCCGAATGGGGTGACGCGGAGCCTGTGCTGTGGCGGCTCAAGCGACCGGAGGAAGTGAGTGTCAGCGGCGGGCTGCACTGGCTGCCCGGCACGCGCGACCTGTGCTTCCTCGCCGAACAGCGGGCCCGCAAACGCGTGTACTGCCTGGCCAACGTGCGTGCTGGCCAGCAGGGCGCCGCCAGCGTGCTTACGCCGGGCGACGTGGTCGTGCAGGCTTACGACTTCACCAGCGATGGCAAGCAGATTGGCTTCATTCGCGCCGCTGTGCAGGACGCTGGCAACGTCTGCTGGGCCAGCACCGTCCACTCGGATCAGCCCGCGACGCGCCTGACCAACATGAACCCGCAGATTGACACCTGGAAGCTGCCGCAGCTCTCGCTCGTCACGTGGAAGGCTCCCGATGGCGCGGAGGTCGAGGGCGTGCTGGAACTGCCGTCGGACTACAAGCCGGGCGACGCGCCCTTGCCGTTGGCCGTCGAAGTTCACGGCGGGCCGAGTGACGCTGCCTTGCTTTACCTCCAATATTGGATCTACGGCCGGGTCGCGTTCCCGGCGCGCGGCTATGCGCTGCTGTGCCCGAACTACCGGGGCTCCACCGGCTACGGGGACAAGTTCCTGACCGATCTGATCGGACGCGAGAACGATATCGAGGTCCAGGACATACTCGCCGGCGTCGATGCGCTCATCGAACGCGGCATCGCGGACCCCGAGCGGCTCGGCGTCCTCGGCTGGAGCAACGGCGGGTTCCTGGTGAACTGCCTGATCACCGCCACGCCGCGCTTCAAGGCCGCCAGCAGCGGCGCCGGGGTCGTCGATCAGTTTCTCCAGTGGGGGTTGGAGGACACGCCGAACCACGTGGTTAACTTCATGCGTGGCCTGCCCTGGGAACGCGCCGAGGCGTACGTGAAGGCGTCGCCCGCGTACAAGCTCGGCGACGTGACGACGCCGACGCTGATCCACGTCGGCGAAGTCGATGACCGGGTGCCCGCTGCTCACGCCCGTGCGCTTTACCGCGCGCTGCAGGAATACCGCCAGGTGCCGACCGTCCTGCTCACGTACCCGGGTGCCGGCCACGGGCTGACCATCGCGGACCACCGCAAGGGCAAGCTGGAATGGGACTTGGCGTGGTTCGACCGGTATGTGCTCGGCAAGTCGGACGACAAGCCGTCGAAGACAGAATAGGTGTAGTCCTATAATATCTCACTTTCTGCAATTGGGTTAGCCCCGCAGGGACGTCGTCACGCCCACTGCATCGCACCCGAGCCGGTGGTTCGCACGACGGTGAGGGTGACGATCCGCTGGCGATTCGTCACTCTCTACCCCGGGCCAAACGCCGCGCGAACCACCTAGCCCGCAGCGGCCTTGTAGAAGATCGCCACGAGCGGTCGGGTGCGCGCCCGGGCGCGCATACTCCCAACCAGAAGACACCGCAGCGGCGTGAGTGGCGCGTGGAAAATCGAAAAAAAAAGCAAGAATCTGCGACAATTGGGATCGTTTCGAGGCTATTAGAGCAGTTTCAATAAAGCCCCGGCGTCGCGCGGGAGGGCGAGGCTCCGGCCGAGTCGCGGCTCGCCACGAGGCTCGCCTTCCCGAGGCGGCAGACCACTAAGAACACGAAGCGCCAGCGAGTGAGTCCGCGTTGCCCGCCATGCGGCCGAACCTTAGAGTGCAAGTCTGTCTCAGGTCCGCTGGTGGGCACCGCCCACCGCGGTAGCGGCCGGGCGCCGTCCCGGCCGGAGTCCCGTACGGTGGGCGTTGCCCACCACGTTGAGGAGAACACTGTGGCCAAACGCACCATCGTCACCATGCCGGGCGACGGCATCGGCAAAGTCGTCCTGCCGGAGTCACTGCGCGTCCTCAAAGTCGTCGGCTTTGACGCCGACTATGTCCATGGCGACATCGGCTGGGATTTCTGGATCAAAGAGGGCAACGCCCTGCCGCAACGGACCATCGACCTGCTCGAAAAGCACAAGATCGGCCTATTCGGCGCGATCACGTCAAAAAGCAAGGATAAGGCCGACGCGGAGTTGTCGGCGGGGCTGAAGGGCAAGGGCTACACGTACTTCAGCCCGATCGTCACCATGCGGCAGCACTTCAACCTCGACGTCTGCATCCGCCCGTGCATCTCGTTCCCCGGCAATCCGCTGAACTTCATCCGCAAGCAGCCCGGCGGCGGATCCGAGGAACCACGGGTCAACGTCGCCGTCTTCCGCCAGAACACTGAGGGCCTCTATGCGGGCGTCGAGTGGACTAACCCGCCGGAGCCCGTCCGCAAGGCGTTCGAGTCGCACAAGAAATTCGCGGCGTTCAAAAACGTCCCCCCGTCGGACCTGTCCGTCTCGCTGCGGATCATCACCCGCGAGGCCAGCCGGCGGATTTGCCACGCGGGGTTCGAGTACGCCAAGAAGTTCGGCTTCAAATCCGTCACGATCTGCGAAAAGCCGAATGTCTTGCGCGAAACTTCGGGGATGTTCACCGAGGAGGCCAAACGCGTCGCCAGAGACTTCCCCGGCATCGCGCTGTGGGAAACCAACATCGACGCCCAGATGATGTGGCTGACGAAGAACCCCGAGGACTACGGCGTCGTCGTGTGCAGCAACATGTTCGGCGACATCGCGTCGGATGCGTTCGCCGGCCTCGTCGGCGGGCTGGGCTTCGCGTGCAGTGCGAATCTCGGCGAAGAAGTGGCGGTATTTGAGCCGACGCACGGCTCGGCGCCGAAGTACGAGAACCTGAATCCGCCGATCGTGAATCCGATCGCGATGATCCTGTCGGCGTGCATGATGCTCGACCATCTCGGCGAAGAGGCCAAGGCGAAGCGGATTCGCGACGCCATCGCCGCGGTCGTTGCCGGAGGCAAGGTACGGACGTATGACATGCTGCGCCTCACCGGCGGGCCGGATGTGTTCAGCAAGGGTGCCGCGAATTCGGCGCAAATGACGGATGCGATTATGGCCCAGCTGTAGCGTTGGCCCCCCGTGCCCAACGTCGAATGGCCAGAGACGGTACGCCTGGAAATGTAGCGGCCGACCCCCGTGTCGGCCGTTGGAAGCGCAGATGACCTCCGATCGTAAGAAAACGCCCCTTCGCGATCTGCTGACGTACGGCGGCAGCCGCGCGGTACGGCTTGATGACTGCGACTACGGCGCCGACGTGGACATTCACGTCACGTTGTGCGCCGAGTGCGGTAAGCCGTTCGAGCGACCAGAGACTGCCCGCCTCGTGTGCGACAACGTGGAGTACTACCGCACAAAGCTCGGTTACAGGCTCTATGGGTACTGCCTGATGCCGGACCACCTGCACGTGCTGTTGAGTCCGACGGATTCGCGCGTACCCGTGAGTCGCTGGCTACGCGAGTTCAAGAGCTTCACGACCAACCGGAACCAGAAGGCGAACGGCGAACCGCATTTATGGCAGCGCTCCGCGCATGACCATATTTGCCGCAAGGCGGAAGCAGCAGACGCCGTGTTGAGGTCTATCGTCGAGAACCCGCTACGGGCGGCATTGGTCGAACGTTGGCGGGATTGGCCGTGGACGAAAGTTTTCATCGAGTTGTAGCAGCCGGCGGGCAGCGCGGCCCGGCGAGGCTGCCGGCCATCGACGTTGCGCAGACAGCGCGCGGTTGCCGGGCGCCTACGGCCGACTCGGGGGTCGGCCGCTACATTTCCAGGCCAGCCGCTACCGTTCCAGCCGCGTGGCCGCTACCTATTGGAGATTGAAGTGATCACCGACTCAGACATCCAAAAGCTCCTCGGCTCCGTCTTGGAGCGCATCGCTAACAAGGATCTTCGCCAGAAGGTCGTCAAGGTCTGGCTCCTCGCCTGCGAGCGCGGCGGGTGGTCCAACGTGGACCAGCTCAAGAACATGCCGTTCACGCTGCTGGCGAACACCCACGGCATCAACTTCATCGAGCACACAATCGCCGTTACGGAGGGGGCGTACGGGCTCGCCAAGGCGCAGGAGAACGCCTACAAAAAGCTGCCGTATAAGGTCGATTACGATCGGCTGCTCGCGGGCGGGCTGCTGCACGACGTCGGCAAGCTGCTGGAGACCGAGCCGGACGGGAAAGGCGGCTACAAGAAAAGCCGTTCCGGCGCCTGCACGCGGCACCCGGTCTCCGGCACGGCACTTGCTTACGAAGTCGGGCTGCGGGACGAGATGTTGAACACCATCGCGTGCCACGCGAAAGAGGGCGAAGGCGCCCCGAAATGCCTCGAAACGGTGCTGATCCATCAGGCGGACTTCGCGACGTTTGATCCGCTGGTTATGCTGGAAAAAGGTACACTTATTCAGTAGAAATTAACCACAGAGGCACAGAGACACAGAGCGGACAGGTACGTTTGGGGCCGCTTTCTCTGTGCCTCTGTGCCTCTGTGGTTTTTTCGACGATACGTTGGAGTAATTCATGGGCAAGACGATTATCGAGAAAATTCTGGGTAACCACGCCGGGCGCGAAGTGGTCCCCGGCGATATGGTGGACGTGCAGATCGACGCACGCGTGGCCCGCGACTTCGGCGGCGCCAACGTGGTCAAGAACCTCAAGGACAACGGGCTCGGCATCGCCGACCCGCAGCGGACGTTCTTCACGTTCGACTGCAACCCCGGCGGGTCGGACCAGAAGTACGCGGCGAATCAGCAGCAGTGCCGCGTGTTCGCCCGCGAGCAGGGCATCCGCGTCTACGACGTGGACGCCGGCATCGGCACGCACCTGGCGATCGACGCCGGCCTGGTCGGCCCCGGCGAGACCTTTGTCTCGACCGATTCGCACGCGAACATCCTCGGCGCGATCGGGGCCTTCGGGCAGGGCATGGGCGACCAGGATATCGCGCACGCGTTTGCACATGGCGCGGTGTGGTTCACCGTGCCGCCGACGATTCGGATTGAGCTAAAGGGCGTGCCGTCGCGGACCGCGACGCCGAAGGACGTGACGCTCGCGATTATCAAGCACTTCGGGGCGAGCGGGCTGCTGGACCATGCGGCGGAGGTTTACGGTCCGTACGTTGACCAGCTCGACCTCGCGGGCCGCGTGACGATCGCTTCAATGTGTACCGAGGCGGGCGGGATCATCATCCTGTTCCCGCCGAACCAGGCGGTGATCGATTTCTGCCGGAAGGCGCGGGAGGAGAATCACGGGCGGGACGCCCGTGCCACCCAGCCGGCGTACGCCGACCCCGACGCGGTGTACGCCCAGACCGTGACGATCGATATCGCCGGTCTGACGCCGTTGATTGCCAAGCCGGGGCAGCCCGAGGACGTGATTCCGGTGAGCGAGGTGCGCGGCACGAAAGTCGATTCGGTGTTCATCGGCTCGTGTACCAACGGGCGCTACGAGGACATCGCCGCCGCCGCCCGCGTGCTGAAGGGTCGCAAGGTCGCTCCTGGCGTCGTGCTCAAAGTCGTGCCGGCGACCGACGCGGTTTGGCGGAAATTGATGGACGATGGCGTCTTCGCGATCTACAAGGACGCGGGCGCGCTCATCAGCAACGCCGGCTGTGGCGGGTGTGCCGCTGGTCAGATTGGCCAAAACGGTCCCGGCGAAGTGACGGTCAGCACCGGCAACCGCAATTTTCCCGGCAAGCAGGGCAAGGGCGCGGTGTATCTCGCATCGCCGGAGACGGCGGCGGCGACGGCGATCGCGGGCATGATCACGACGGTGGATGCGATTCCGGCGGAGCCGGTGGTGTTCAAGTGCGGCACCGGCCGGAATGTAGCGGCCGACCCCCGTGTCGGCCGTAGTGAGCAAGTAGCCCACGTCGGCCACGGGGAGCCGACGCCACAGGGCAAGCCCACCAAGGTCAAAGGCCGCGTCTGGGTCATCCACCAGGACAACATCGACACGGACATGATCTTCCACAACCGCTACCTGACCATCACTGACATCAAGGAGATGGGCAAATACGCCTTCGACAACTTGAAGGGCTGGGAGGATTTCGCCAAGAAAGCCAAGCCCGGCGACATCGTCGTCACAGGCAAGAACTTCGGCTGCGGCAGCTCGCGGCAGCAGGCGGTGGACTGCTTCCTGTCGCTGGGCATCGCGGCGATCGTGGCGGAGTCGTTCGGTGCCATCTACGAACGGAACGCGATCAACGCCGGTCTGGCGATCATGCGGGGGCCGCTGGTTGGAACAGACCTGAAGGACGGCGAGGAAGTCGAGGTCGATTTTGCGACCGGCGTGGTCCGGCTCGCGAAAGGCCAAGAAGTCCGCGGCAAACCGTTTTCCAACGCGCAACTGAAGATCTACGAGCGCGGTGGCTTGCTCGTTAAGATGTAGCGGCCGGGCTCTGTCCCGGCCGTAACATTGGCCCCCCGAGGCCGACGCAGCCGTAGGGTGGGCATTGCCCACCAACCACGGCGCGACAGGAACATATTGGTGGGCAATGCCCACCCTACACAGAGAGCTTCTTATGGCACAAACGTTCGCCCAAAAAGTCCTTGCTCGATCGGCCGGCCGGCCCCAGGTCGCCGTCGGGCAGATCGTGACCGTCAAACCCGCCCACCTGCTGACGCACGACAACACGTCGGCGATCGTCGGCAAGATCGATAAGGACCTCGCCGAGGTCGGCCTGGTCCGCCGCGACCTGCCGATCATCGTGCTCGATCACGTGGTCCCCGCGTTGGACGAAAAAACCGCCAGGGGCCACGCGAAGGTGCGAAAATTCGTCGAAAAGTACGGCGTGGAGAACTTCTACGACGTCGGCGAGGGCATCTGCCACCAGATCGTCGTCGAGAAGGGCCACGCAAAGCCCGGCACGATCATCGTCGGCAGCGATTCGCACACCTGCTCGTACGGGGCCGTCGGGTGCTTCGCGACCGGCATCGACCGGACGGAGGCCGCCGCCCTGCTGCTCACTGGCGAGACGTGGCTCAAGGTGCCGCCGACGATCAAGATCACGCTGCGGGGCCAGTTCACGCCGGGCGTCAGCGCGAAAGACCTGGTGCTCCGCATCATCGGCGACATCGGGGCCGATGGGGCGGACTACGCCGCCGTCGAGTTCCACGGCGATGTCAAGAACCTGTCGATCGAAGAGCGGTTCACGATCGCGAACATGGGCGTGGAGATGGGTGCGAAAATCGCCGTCTTCCCGGTCGATGAGCGAACGGTGGAGTATTTGTTTTCGGCGGGCGTGAAACGCGACCAGTACCAAGCGCTATGGGCCGACCCAGACGCGGAGTACGCCCGCGAGTTAACGTACGACCTGGCCGAACTGGAGCCGGTCGTCGCGGCACCGCACACCGTGGATAACGTGTTCCCGGTCTCGAAATTCGCCGGCCAGAAGATCAGCCAATGCCTGCTGGGCACGTGTACGAACGGCCGGCTGAGCGACCTGCGCGAGGCGGCGGCGGTGCTCAAGGGTCGGCGAATTTCAAAGAAAGTGCGTTTTCTGGTGCTGCCCGCGTCGCGGAGCGTATACGACGAGGCGCTGACGGACGGCACGCTGCTGACGTTGCTCAAGGCCGGGGCGACGATCCTGCCGCCCGGCTGCGGGCCGTGCCTCGGTGCGCATCAGGGTGTGCTCGCACCCGGCGAAGTGTGTTTGTCGACCTCGAACCGGAATTTCAAAGGCCGCATGGGCTGCAAAGAGGGCGAAGTCTACCTCGCCAGCCCGGCGACCGTGGCGGCGTCGGCGATACATGGCGTCATCACCGACCCGCGGAAGGAACTGTAGCGGCCGGGCTCTGTCCCGGCCGGAATGTAGCGGCCGACCCCCGTGTCGGCCGTAGGACACCGGCGATTTGCCGGTGCCCCACCAATGTAGCAGCCGACCTCCTGGTCGGTCGTTCGAGGAGTGGCGGCCCAACACGGCCGAGCAGGAGTTCGGCCGCTACGAGCGGAGAGCCTCTTATGAAAATTTGGAAATACGGCGACGACATCAACACGGACATGCTTTTCCCCGGCAAATACACGTACACGTGCGCGACGCCGGACGAGATTAAGCCCCACCTGCTGGAAGACCTCGACGCGACATTTGCGCAGGCCGTGCAGGCGGGCGACGTGCTCGTCGCGGGCCGCAACTTCGGCTGCGGCAGCTCGCGCGAGCAGCCGGTTGTCGGCCTCAAGGCCGTCGGCGTCGCGGCGATCGTCGCCAAGGGCTTCGCCCGCATCTTCTACCGCGCGGCGATTAACCAGGGGTTGCTGCTAATCGAATGTGCCGAGGCAGTCGACGCGTATAAGGACGGCAGCACCGTCTCGATCGACGCCGCTGGCGGCAAGGTTTCGGTGGACGGCAAGACCTACTCGTTCCCCAAGCTCCCGCCGGAGATCATGGCCATCTGTGACGCCGGCGGACTGCTGGAATATACGCGCAAGAAGCTGAAGGGGCGTAAAGTCGGCTGACGGTGCCGAAAAAAGAGCCGCGACCGTCAGTGAGCGGAGCCCGCACGCCTGCGAAGAGCGAGGAATTTGCGCCATGACGCGAGAACAGACAGATCGGCGGACCGAAAGCCCGATACGGCAACGCCCCTTGCGGATGCCAGGAGAGTCCCAACAAGAGAACCTAGAGACGACACTGAGTGACCTATATCCATGGCTCGTCGTATGCCTTGTGGCGATCGCACTGGCCGGTATTGAATGGTGGCGGTGGTTGTCCGGTTCGCCTCCAAGCGCGTGGGTCGTGACGATTGAGGCGGTCGCTTTCGTTCTCTTCGTCGCGGTCTTCAAAGCCCCCCCAGCGCTTCGCCGCGCCAGGCAGATAAGGCTTGCAATTCAAGGAGAGCGACGCGTCGCCGAAGTCCTCGACGAGCTGAAACGTAACGGCTACCGCGTCTTTCACGACATTCCGGGAGACGGCTTCAACGTCGATCATGTCGCCGTCGGTCCGACGGGCGTTTACGTGATTGAGACCAAGACGCGCTCTAAGCCGGTGGTCTCCAGAGATGTGCGGGTCACGTACGATGGAGAGCGAGTACTCGTAAATGGCTACGCTCCGGACCGCGACCCGCTGGCGCAGGTGCGGGCACTGGCAGACCATATACGCGACGTTATCCGTGGGTCCACTCCGGTTGACCCGCCAATCCGTCCAGTGGTTTTGTTCCCGGGGTGGTTCGTTGAGCGTCAGCCGAAGGGGGTGGCAGTGTGGGTCCTGAACGAGAAAGCCTTGCTCGCCTTCGTGCGCGAGGAGCCGGTATGTCTGAATGAGGATCGAGTGTTCGCACGGTCGCTGCCGCACTCGATTCGCATGTGCGCAACAACGCGGCCTCGTGAGTCGAGATTGAAGCCGTCGTGTGCCGATCTCGCAAGGAATGATCATGTCCGCCAACCGCCCCACCCAGCACGTAACTTGTCCCCGCTATGACACCTCGCCAGCGTTACGGGACGGGCACGCCGAGTTGCCTACAAATCAAGCGCACGAGAAAGCCGTCGATTTCACGATGCCGCGGAATTGTAGCTTGCCGGGTTTTGTCGGCCAGGTTTACATAGCGGCTGTGTTTGGCGCCCTCCTTCAACAAGACGCAGCCGAAGCTCTCCAGGTGCCGGATAAGATCGCGGCGCTTCACAGTCGAATCCGGTCCTGAACCACGCGCGCATTCTTCGGGAGCACGTCGAGCTCGACGGGCGCGAGCATGAGTCGGATGGCGTCGCGCAAGTTCGCCTTGGCTTCCGCGAGCGTCCGGCCCTGTGTAAGTGCCCCGGGCACATCGGGCGACCACCCCACCCACCAAGCGTCGCGTTTCACGAATGTGGCAGAGTACGTGCGCGTCATCAATTGTATTATACCGCTCGGGATCAAAAGTGCCTGCCGGCATGGCCCGCCGGGAGTCGTTTTCGGATCGCCGGGCATAGCCCCCACCGAATGGCCTTCGATATCCTGCTGGCATTATCAAGTTCGAGAGAATCGCTTCGAAAGGACTTCGTCATGTCCACCAACCGCCCGACTCAGCACGTAACTTGTCCACGCTGTAGCACCCCGCTCACCTACGGCGGCACCAAGCAGTTCCACGAGGGTACACGCGCCTGGGATTTCCTGGGCGGCGTGTTCGAGTTGCTCAAGCACCGCGAGGCGTTCGATCTGTACGTGTGCAGCCGCTGCGGACGCGTCGAGTTCTTCCTCGACGGCGTCGGCGAAGAGCTGCGGGGCGAGTAACTCAAGGCCCGCGACGCTTCGCCGGAAAATGTAGCGGCCGGCGCCCCTGCCTGCCGTCGGGGGTCGGGCGACCATTGTGGTGTCACCGGCCATCGACGGCCGACACGGGGGTCGGCCGCTACATTTCGGCCGGTACGGAGCCCGGCCGCTACATTTCGGCCGGTACGGAGCCCGGCCGCTACATCCAACGCCGCCTTACAGCCGTTCGGCGAACACCTTCTGGGCCGCGGTTACGCCGGCGCCGAGGTTGAACTTGTGCCCCAGCTTGTAGAGCACTTGCTCCAAAGCCCCGACGGCCAGCAGCGTGTCCATGTCGTCCACGTAGCCCATGTGGCCGAAACGGAAAATCTTGCCCTTGAGCTGATCCTGACCGCCGGCGGACTCGATGCCGTACCGCTTTTCCAGCTCGTTGCGAATGTCCTTGACCGCGATCCCCGCGGGCGGGCACAGCGCGGTGACTGAATCCGATGGCGATTTCGAGAAGACCTTTAGGCCGATGGCTTCGCCGGCTGAGCGCGTCGCCGCCGCCATTGCCGCCACGCGCTTCCAAATATGCTCCATGCCCTCTTCGAGGATGATATCGAGGGCTTTGACCAGCCCGCGGATCAGCAGGTGGGCCGGGGTGAACGGCGTGTCGTTCTCCTTGGCCATCTTGCGGGCCTTGTTGAGGTTCAGGTAGTACGCGTGCTGGTTCTTGTTGCTCTCGATCACCTTCCACGCCCGCTCGCTGACCGCGAGGAAGCCCAGGCCCGGCGGCAGCATCAGTGACTTCTGCGCCCCGGTGATCGCGATGTCGACGTGCCAATCGTCGGTCTTCAGCGGCAACGCACCGGCGGACGTGATGCAGTCCGCCAGCAGCAGCTTGCCGTGCTGGTTCACAACCTGCGCGATCGCCTTGAGATCACACGCCGTCGCGGTCGAAGTCTCGCTGTGGACGACCATTACGCCGGTGATGGCCGGGTCTTTCTTGAGGAAATCGGCGACCAGCTCCGCGGTCGGTGCGGTACCCCACTCAACCGGATGGCGGATGACGTTCATCCCGAACTGCTGGGCGATTTCGCCCCAGCGCTCGCCGAATTTCCCGTTTTCGACGGTCAGCAGCTTCGATCCGGGCGGGTTGCAGCCGACGATCGCGGCCTCGGCCGCGGCCGTGCCAGAGCCGGTGATGATGATGATGTCGTTCTTCGTGCAGAGGACCTGCTGGAGCTTCTCAGCGGCCTGCTTCATGTAGCCCTTGAACCAGTCCGTCCGGTGGTGGTGGAACGGACGGGCCATCTCGACGAGCACTTCCTCAGGGACTGCACAAGGGCCGGGGGTGAATAGACGGAACTTCTTCATGGTTTGACCTCGCGTGTGTGTGTCGGTCCGCACAGCGGACCCTGCATCTTCCGCCGCAGCGGGATTAAGACAAACCGGTATGGTAACAAACCGTGTCCGGGTCGGCGAGAGGAGCGGGCCGCCCGCCAGGTCCTTGGGTGTAGTCCAAAACTGTGGCGGGAAGCTCGCCGTCCGAGCCTCAGGCGCGAGCCTGGGGGCCGCGCAGCGCGCTCCGCGGAAAACCCCACGCTGGCGCGTGGGGCTCGGATAGGCGGCTCGCCGCGCGGGGCGGCTACCACCGTTTTGGACTACACCCAGGGCCTTTCAGTTCTGCCGTAGCGTCGGGCCTCCGAGCCCGACGTAGCGTCGGGCCTCCGAGCCCGACGTAGCGTCGGGCCTCCGAGCCCGACGTAGCGTCGGGCCTCCGAGCCCGACGTAGCGTCGGCCCTCCGTGGCCGACGTTACACCAGCACCTTCCGCAGCCGCTCGAGTGCCCAGTCCAGCTCTTGCTTCGTAATGCAAAGCGGCGGTGCGAGGCGCATGGTTTGGGCGTGCGTGTCCTTGCAGAGCAGCCCGAGCTCCATGAGCTGCTCGCAGTATCCGCGGGCCTTGCCGGCCTCGGGCTTGAACTCGATGCCGACCCACAGGCCGCGGGCGCGTATTTCTTTGATTTTGTCGGTCTTGAGTGCCTGGAGCTGTTGTATGAGATACGTGCCGAGCGTGCGGGCGTTTTCCTGGTATTTGTCGGTCTTCAAAATCTCGATCACCTTCCGCGCGATGGCACACGCGAGCGGATTGCCGCCAAACGTGCTGCCGTGGCTGCCGGGGGTGAACACGTCGAGCATATCCCAGCGGGAGACGACCGCGGAAATCGGCATGATCCCGCCGCCGAGGGCCTTGCCGAGGATGTAGATGTCCGGCTGCACGCCCGCGTGCTCGCAAGCGAAGGTGTACCCGGTACGGCCGAGGCCGGACTGAATCTCGTCGGCGATGAAGAGGACGTTCTGCTCGGTGCAAAGCTGGCGGACCTGCTTCAAGTAGCCGTCGGGCGGGATGATGATGCCCGCCTCGCCCTGGATCGGCTCGACGAGGAAGGCGACGGTGTGCGGGTCGATCGCCGCCCGCAGCGCCTGGATGTCGCCGTAGGGAATCACCTGGAATCCGGGCGTGAACGGGCCGAAGCCCTTGCGGCAATCGGGGTCCGTACTGAAGCTGATGATCGTGGTGGTGCGGCCGTGGAAGTTGTTCTCGCAGCAGATGATCTTGGCTTGGTTCTCCGGCACGCCTTTCTTGAAATAGCCCCAGCGGCGGGCGGTCTTGAGCGCGGCTTCGACGCCCTCAGCGCCGGTGTTCATCGGGAGGACGGCCTCCATCGAGCACAATTCGGCGAGTTCCTTGCAGAACGGCCCGAGCTGGTCGTTTTGGAACGCGCGCGACGTGAGGGTGACGCGCTCGAGCTGGGCCTGCGCAGCCGCGACTAGCTCCGGGTGCCGGTGCCCAAAATTGACCGCGGAGTACGCGGCCAGCATGTCCATGTACTTCCGGCCGTCGGCGTCCTCGACCCAGACGCCTTCGGCACGGGCCACCACGACGGGCAACGGGTGGTAATTGTGAGCTCCGTAGTGTTCGGCGAGCTCCATGTGGTCTGCCGCGGTCATCGGTTTCGATTGGGTCATGGTCGTCATCGTGTGATCCTCGCAGCACGCGGGCTGCTGCGCGCCGGTGCTGGGTGCCTCTCGGTCCTGCCGCTCGGAGTCCCGCCCCATTGGCCCGGGGAGCCGCCGACCCGGGTTGACTGTGCCGCTCAATATACCCGCGATTGTGCGGCGATCAACGCGCGGACTGCGCGACGCAGCCGGCCGCGGCGTGGGTCGGGACGTGGGCACGAATGGTCGCGAGCAGCGCGGCGCGGTCGATCGGCTTGCTCGCGTAGTCATCGCACCCCGCCTCCAGGCACTTCCGGCGGTCCTGTTCCATCGCGTGTGCGGTCAGGGCGATGATCGGCCCGTCGTACTCGGCGGCGCGGAGCCGCCGAGCCGCTTCATAGCCGTCCATCTCCGGCATCTGCATGTCCATCAGGATAACATCGAACGCCTCCCCGCGCTGCGCTGCGGCGAGGGCCTTCTCCAGTCCGATGCGACCATTGTCCGCCAGCTCCACCGTCGCCCCGGCTTTCTTGAGCACAAAGGCGATCAGCCGCTGATTGTCCGGTCCGTCCTCGGCCAGCAGGATGCGGCAGCCGGCGAGGCTCACCATCTGGGTGGTGGCCGCCGCTGTGGACGTGCCGACGACGACGCTCAGGTCGGGATTGTCCAGCAAGCGCACCCCATCCAAACTTCCAGTCGCGAATGTGACGCGGAATGTGCTCCCCTGGCCCGGCGTGCTCTCGACCGCGATGTCGCCGCCCAGCAGCCCGGCCAGCCGCTTGCTGATCGCCAGCCCGAGCCCCGTGCCGCCGAATTTCCGCGTCGTGGACACGTCCGCTTGCGTGAACGGCTGGAACAGCATCTGCATCTGCTCCGGCGTCAGGCCGATGCCCGTATCGCGGACCTCGAAGCAAAGGCGTGGGGCCTCGTCCGAGCCGTCGAGCAGGCGGCCGGTCACCTCCACCGCGCCGGTCTCGGTGAACTTGAGCGCGTTGCCCACCAGGTTGACCAGGACCTGCCGGATGCGGGTCGGGTCCGAGACGATCGTTTCTGGGATCGGCCCGGCGAACCCGCACCGCAACGGCAGCTTCTTCGCCGCCGCGCGGACGGTCATGAGCGAGTGCACGTCGGCCAGCAGTTGCACGGGCGAACAGGCGATGCGCTCCGCGTCCAGTCGTCCCGCCTCGACCTTCGAGAGGTCGAGAATGTCGTTGATAAGTTGCAGGAGGTGTTCGCCGTTGACGCGGATGGTCTTGATCGCTTCGACCCGTGACGGTGGGGCTGTGGCGATGTCCCCCTCCTCAAGCAGGAGTTCCGTAAAGCCGAGGATGGCCGTCATCGGCGTGCGGATCTCGTGGCTCATGTTGGCCAGGAATTCGCTCTTGGCCTGGGTGGCCGTCTGCGCTTGGCGGGCCGTCTGCTCCAGAGCACCCTGCCGGTCCTCCAGGATCGCCATCATCGCGTTGAAGGTCTCCCCGAGCGCGTGGATCGTATCCGCCCGGGCGTTCTGATAGACCTCGCACCTGCGGCAATCCCCCAGCTTCTGGGCGAACGCGCCTTGCACCTCGCCACGGCAGAATGTGCCCGCGATCTCCCAGCACCTCAGCCGGTCGTGCCTACCGTAGGCTGGGCAACTCTTGTGGCTGCAGTTCTTCGTTTCCCAGCAGGGCACCAGCACGCGGCTCGCAATGCGCTGCGAGATGGCATTCTTGCTGCTAGCTCCCTCTATGAGCACCGTGAGATCGTGTACCATCAGGTCGACGCGCTCGTTAAACTCGCGCAGGTCTGCAACGGTCGCCTGCAGCCGCTCCTCTACCTGCTGGCGCTCGGCGATCTCGGCCTCAAGAGCCATCATCGACGCGCGCACCGCCCGCGTAATCCGTCGTGCCGTCACGGCCGCCAGGGCGACCCCAACAACTGTCGTCAGTGCCCCGAGCCCGCCGATCCACAGAAGGTGGGGACGGATTTCTCGATCAATGGCCGCCGCCGACACACCGAGGTGGATTACGGCTTGGTCGGGTCCGACGGCCCGCGCCACGTCGAATGTGTGGCGTCCCTGGTCATCCTCCACTTTATGGATTACGCCGGCCACTGGGGGACGCGCGCACAATCCCAGGAGCGCGCGGGGCACGCCATGTTCAAAAGTGTGAACGTAGGGCTGGCCGCGCATTTCTACGAATGAATACCGAAGGACCGTGTGGTTGCTGACTATCTCACGAAGGGTGTCCTTCAGGGCCACTCGATCGTCCAGGATAATGAACTGCGCGCAGTGCCTGGAAAGGAAGGCGACTTGGGCAGAGACAAGTTCCAGAACATCTGCTTTGTGGTCCCTGGTTAGGACAACACAGGTGACCGCCGTCACAGCGACGATCAAGGCTGTGAGCAATCCGGCAACCTGCAGAAAGATGCTCCGCCTCAACGTCATGGCTTCTCCGAGCCAGTTTGGGCCAGCCAGCGCTGCATCTCGCGTACCGAGTCGTACATCGCGTCGTCACCCGGCGCGAAACGGTCGATGTGGAGCTGGCGCAGGGCGTTTAGCGCCTCCGGGTCTTCATGAAGCGTCAGAAACACCTGCCTGAGGCGGCGCTTCAACTCCGGATCCAGCTCAGGGTGTACGACCACGGGCGGAATGCCGTAGGGCGGAGACTGCTCCACGATCTTCGTGCGCTCCGTGCAGGCCGGGTCGGTCGCGTGCAGGTACTCCCAGATCAGCGAATCGACCGCCGCCCCATCCGCCATGCCCTCCGCCACAGCCCGGATCGAGTTATCATGGCTGTGTGTGTAGTAGTGATCGCCGAAGAAGCCGTTCGGAGTTTCATTTCGTCGCGCCAGCATGTACCGCGGCACGAGGCACCCCGTATTCGATTGCGGGTCGGTAAAGGCGAATCGCTTCCCCCGCATTTCGGCGAATGAGCTAATCGGGCTGTCGCGGTGCGCCAGGATGTAGGAGTGATAAACCGTCTGGCCGTAGGCCACGGGCACAACCAGGAGTTCCATACCGAACGTGGCCTTGCCCGCCACGTAGGGCCCGGAACATACTAACGCCACGTCGACCTCCCGGCGTTCGACGGCCGCGCTGACCTCCGCGTAGGTCTTGCGCTGGACAAACACAGCGCGACGCTCCAAGCGACCGGCAATCAGCCCTAGAAGGTCGTTATAGTACTCGC
Source organism: Phycisphaerae bacterium (assembly GCA_020058145.1). Taxonomy (GTDB): domain Bacteria; phylum Planctomycetota; class Phycisphaerae; order UBA1845; family Fen-1342; genus JAGVEP01. The sequence continues at coordinate 22,782 of JAGVEP010000489.1, forward strand.
GCGTCTTCTCGGGCGAGATCATCGCTCCGACGGCGATGCGCAGTGTGTCCCGCTGAGCTTGGCGCCCCGCGTTCGGCACATCCTCCGTGGCTGCGACGTCGCTACGGTCCATCCTTGTAACGCCCTCCGCACTTCGTGGTCCGTACCACCTGGCCACGAGGGCAAGTGTCGCCAACACCAAACCACCGCTCAGCGTGGTGAGTACGAGCCGCCTGGCTGTAAAGCCCGACGCGAATGATCTATCGCGCATGTACAGGTCTCCGGGCCGGAGCGGTTTCACGCCCACGGGGGATTGCTACGGCTCACATCGGCGCGCCGTTATCAAGGCTTGACTACCCACCAGACCGATAACGCCAGCCTGCGTATGGCGGCGACTGCGAGCCCAACGATTACGGGGCGCTGTACCCCCGGATTTGAATTGCCGAAGGAGGGACTCGAACCCTCACTCTGTTGCCAGAACGGGATTTTGAATCCCGCGCGTCTGCCAGTTCCGCCACTTCGGCGCACCGCCGGCCCAACGGGCCGCTACCAATGTCCCCGACCCGCTGGCTTTGGTCAACAGCGCGGGCCGGCGCGGGCGACCTGCGGCCGATAAACCGGGTGGCAGTCTGCGCTCCCGGATGTGCCCTGATGAAATTTGACACCCAGCCGCTACGTATTGAACACTTGCGGTAGGCAGTTTTCTGCCTGGGACGCACAGCCTCCGCGGACCCCAATGGCCGTTTGGAGGAAAGAAGCCATGCTTGGCCCGGATCTCACGGTGAGCGCTGCGGCGGTCGCGGGTGTGAGCCAGGTGCCGGTCACCCGGTCGCCGCCGACACCCCGTCCGGTTGAAAACACAGCCGGCTCCCGGCTCGACCAGCAGCAGACGTCGCAACAGAGCGCGGCACAGGCTCCGCAAATCGATGAGTCACTGCAGAATCTCAGCCGTGCCGCCCTAACCTTTGCGAACCTGCTCGATGCGACCGGAGACGTGCGGGTGGCCGCGAGCCTGAGCGGATTTCGCACCGGACAATTCGACACGTACGCCTAGTCCCCAGCGCGCCCGGAGCCCACCGGCCACGAGTTGGGGACCCGCCGGCGGTCAGGCGGGCTGCACCACGCCCGCGACGAGGGTCTTGCGACGACGGTGGCGCTTCTTCACCACGCCGACCCGCGCGCTGCGCGGGACACGGGGCCCCAGGCCATTCATGGTTGTGAGCATCCCCTGCGGCGTGTCGCAGTAGGCATCCGCCCCGATTTCGCGCCATAGTCCGTCGGCACGGCTGAAGATGCCGCCGGTGACCACGACGTTCATCGTTGGGCAGGTGCCGATTTCGCGCAAGCGCTCCACCAGCAGCCGCGTATTCGGGACCGCCTCCGGAGTCGCGCCGAACAGCAGGAGAATGTGCGGCCGCAGCTCCCCCAGCAGCGCCACGATTTCGTCGTCCGGGACACCGCCGCCGACGAAATAGACTTCCCACCCGTCGGCTTGCAGCAAATCGGACACCATCTGGGCGCCCAGTTCCTCGTGCGGCCCATCGGCACACGCCACCACCACCCGCTTGCCGCTGGCCGGCCTGGTGTGTAGATGGGTTTGAAGCTGATCGGCGACGCTCCGGTTGATGCGGCCGGCCATGTGCTCGCCGGCGGCATTCAGCCGGTCGTCGCGGTACAAGCGCTCGATCTGCGCCATGGCCGGCCAGACCACGTCGCAAATGAGCGTTTCGGCCGCGACGCCCTGGCGGAGGGCGTTGGCGACCAGCTCGAAGCACTCGGCCCGCCGGCCGGCGAGCAGGGGTTGCAGGTAGCGGACCAGGAACGGTTCGGGCATGGCGGCAGCCTCTGCAATGGGCCCGTCGTGTGCCCTCTCCAGGCGCAGCCCCGGCGGGGGGCCGCAACGGGCTTGACCAACGCAAACGCAGCATCCATGCCGCTGGGAAATAGGGAGCGTAGATAGGCGGACGGCCGCGGTCGGGGGTCCGGCGATTAACCGTCCTGAGTTCGCCCGTTGGTATCGGGTGCCGCCGCGCGGCGGCTTGAGTGGCGTGGCTGCGGGCTGAGTTTGTAACGCCGCGCAGGTTCGGCCGGTCAGGCGCACCCCGGAAATTCGTCCGAAAACCGACGCGCGCGACGAAAGGTCGGCAACGGTTTCTCGGAACCCGCGGGGCCCGGACTCCCCAGCGGCTCAATTCCTGGCGCGCGGCGGCGGGAGGAAACTGCGCTTGGGCGGCAACAAGTAGCGTCCGACCTCCGTGTCGGACGTCCTGCGGTCGATCTGGCGGTCGGTGGCGTCGATCTGGCGCTGCAGGGCGGTCTGGGCGGCGGGGGTTTTCGGCGCGGCGAGAAGTTCGTTGATCGGGGCAGCCCCGGAGGGGCGGTCGTCGGTGGCCGGGGGCGAGGCGGTAGTCGCCCAGCACGACCTATGACTTGTGCGGCGGAAGAGAACGTTCCCGACGACCGGCGAGTCTCCGGAGGTCGGTCAGCGTTGTCCGGTCAGCCCATTCGTGGCGCTGGGTGGCGTAGTCGCCGGCTCCAGTCTCGAACTGTTGCAGGAAACGTATCATGCCGGCCCGGCCGAGCCGTTTCCGCAAGGCCGCCAGTCCTTCCCGGCGAATTTGGTCAAGCGTCAAGTGCATCGGCATTCTCCTTCAACCAAGCCAGCGGATTGGCCACCGGTACCGCGAGCTGCGCCCGCTTACGGGCCGCCAGACGGCACCACCGATCGTCGCACGTCAGCAGCACGTCCACACGAAGAGCCTCAGCGGCGGCGATGTGCAACGCGTCGGCGGGTCTGAACCCGAGCTTCTGCAATCTTGCGGCACGTGTGAACATGCCCGGCGACAAGCGTATTCTATCACGACGGAGCGGCAGGAGCGCGGCGACCCGTCCGCGCCGCTCGCGGTCAGGGTTTGCCGCGATCTCAATCTCGGCGATTTGCGAGGAAACTTGGCGCCAGTGTCCGGCATCTATCTGCTGGAGTATGAGGGTGACCGCCTCGGACTCCAGCCGGATGCGCGGCTGAGACTGGTCGTCGAAGGGCCGATTGAGGCAGGAAACATCGAGGTAGATTCTCATCGCGTCGCCTCTTCGACAGTCCGGATTTCGTCCGGGGTCAGACCGTACAGCTCATACACGAGCTGGTCAATCGGGCGGTCGGTGACGTCGATTTGGCGCGTGGGTGCCGGCTCTTTCCACCGCGCTCGCGACCGGGTCTTGAAGCTGAACGTGGTTCCGGCTACACTTTGGGTAATCCAGGCAACTGGAGGTGGATCGCCCGCGCAGGGCGAGCGTGGAAAAGGCCCGCGAGGGCCTTTTTCATTTCGGGAAGAGCACCCAGACATAGCCCTCGTACGACTATCCGCTACGCCGACAGCTCGGCGACCACCGGCTGCTGACGAGCCAGGCGGCTCACATTAAGGATGGAGAAGCCGAGCACCTTCCCGTCCTCAGCGACCCGTTCCATAACGGCATCGTGGGTCGTCTCCCGCATGTAGCCGGGCTGGTCGGAAAACAGGACTTCGAGAAAGTCGCCTTCCGGGTCAAACCAGATTTTCACGGTCTGGGCCATAGCCGGTCTCCTACCTTGGGCTTGTCGGTCAGATAGGCCGTCAGCACGAAGGCATCGTCACCAACGTATTTTACCACAACGCAGAGCCATTTGTCGCCGACCAAGGTTCCGGCACAGAAACGGTAGTGCAGGCCGGCCGCGGTGTCGGTGCGCGACTGAATCACGAGTTGCGGATCGCGTACGGTCTGTTCGATAACGCTGTCGAGGCCGGCTATCTCGGCGTGTTCCAGGATATGGGCCTGCCGCTCTGCCGTCAGACGCACCTGCTGGCCCCGATAATCAACGAGTGTCTTGCTGTTCATCGCGTCGCGTCCTCAGACGGGTCTCGGGTCTCGGGGGGATCGCAGGATCATCGGGCGGTGGCCTCCGCGACGGGGACCGGGTCTCGGGTCTCGGGTCTCGGGGGAATCGCAGGATCATCGGGTGGTGACTTCTTCGACAATCCGGATTTCGTCCGGGGTCAGACCGTACAGCTCTTACACGAGCTGGTCGATCTGGCGGTCTGTGGCGTCAATCTTTGCGCTGGCGGGCGGTCCGCTTGGCGGGGCGGACGAGTTGCGCATTCACCATGTGAAAACTTTGCGTTTGCATGCTGAGCCAGCGCGCTTGCAGGAGTACGTTCACAAACTTCAAAAGGTCCTCGTGGTTGGTCCCGCCATTGCTCTTCAGCAAGAGAAGCGCCTTGCCCTCTTCCACCAGCTTCTTTGCCTCAGCGTCCGGCTTGTCCCCCTCGATGCAGAACACGGCGAGCATGTTGGGGGCATTCCCCTCAGGCGTCTTGTGCGGCGAGACCACGTTGCCCTTGACCTGTACCCAGTCCGTGAACAGGTTCTTCTCCTCGGCGAGAATATCGCGAGCGCTCTTGCCCGAACACGGGTACATGCTGCGTTTGATCTCGAGCGCAACGTGGCAGTTGCCCCGAGGCACCAGCGCGAACTCTCCACACTCGAAGACCGCGGGCGCCATCGCGGTCGACCAGATCATCGTATCGATCTGGCGCAGCGTCGCACCCTCTCCGGTGTTGTCCTCGTAGATGATGGCACCGGTGGACACTCTCAGCGGCGCCACCGCACGCCGGACGAACTGGCGAACCGCGGCCTCGGCGTGCGCGCCGATGATAATGGGGTTGCGTGTAAACTTCTTAAGCCGCGGGATCGGCGCAAACTCGCTGGCGAGCTCTTTCGCAAGCAGTTTTAGGTACTTTTTGGGGTCCATACGATCACCTTGCCGGTCAGCCCGGCGGCTTGGCGTGCCCGCGACATCGCGTCTGTCGAAGTCGATGGCAGGTCCAAATCCCTCTTCACGCGGTTGCCTCCTCGACGATCTTGATTTCGTCGTCGGATAGGCCGTAGAGTTCGTAGACGAGCTGGTCGATCTGGCGGTCGGTGGCGTCGATCTGCCGCTGCAACGCCGTCTGCTCGTGGGCCGTATTTGCCGCCGCGAGCGATTTGTGGAGGTCGAGCATTTGCTGGACGAGGGCGTCGAGGCGGTTGTGTGACGGCCCTTGCTTGGTTCCGGGGCCGTCTGGGCTCGGCATCGGAAGCTGCGCCAGTTGACGGGCCTGTATTTCTGAAAAAATGGTCTTGGTCGACTTCAGAAAGGTCACGTAGTAGTAGTTGAGGAGGCGCGAGTTGATGAGACCGAGGAGGTACTTGAGGCTCGCGGAGGGGTCTCGGAGAGTGATGACCACGAGGGTGTTGAGGGCGTAGAATTGTTCGGTGTCGTATGTAGCGATGAGGCGATCGCCGACGCGCCTGAAGAAGAGTTTTTCCGCGCATTCGAAGATGTCGATTCGTTTGCATGAGTGAATGCGGTTCACGTCATACGCGAGATACTCGCCGCCCCAGGTGAGGTGGTAGCGTTGTATATTCCGGCCATCCAGTACGCGCTTGAAATTCTTACCGAGGGCTTTCGGGAAAATGGAGGCGCTGCGGTCGTACTTGAGGGCAATTGCCTGGTTGATGTTCGCGATGTCGCCGAGCTTCGGCGCGACGGCGTCGAGCTTCGTCCGGAGGGCGGCCGAAGTCGGATCGAGCTTGACCAGGAACGCCTTTCGATGCGTGTTATTGTAGAGCAGTTGTTCAACCGTGTGGTGCGTGTCCGCCATGGCGCGGTTATCGCACTGCACAATATCCACAGTGTCGGCCGCCTCGGGGCGAACGTTGCGGATGACAAGAACGACGGTCTCGACGACCGCGCCCGCGAAAACGGGATACCTGTACGTCGTGATGTTTAGAATGCGCGCAGAAAGGATCTGCGCGCGAAGGCCTTCGTAATACTCCTGCGTCAGAAGGGTGTTCGGCACAATGAACGAGAGTAGTCCACCTGGGCGCAACAGGCTTCGTATTGCACGGTCAATGAAGAGGCCGAAGGAATTGAGGCGCCCCATGGAGGATGCGTAGCGAGGTAGGAGATATGCGCTCACCTGCTCGTTGTAGTAGGCGGCCATGGATAGCTGGATGTACGGCGGATTGCCGATCACGGCATCGAAGCCGGAATCGGAACTCGGGGTCCGGGGTCCGGGGCCCGGGGATAGGGACTCGGGGTCCGGGGTCCGGGACTTAGAACCCGAGACCCGAGACCCGGAACCCGAACCCCGAAACACCTCCGGAAACTCCGCCGCCCAGTCGAATGCGTTGATGCGCAGCCGTTCGTCCTCGTCGAACATGGTGAGTTGCTGGTGCTCGTAGAAGTCGGGGCCGATCAGCGAATTGCCGCACTTGATGTTCCGGTCGAGGTCGGGCAGGGCACGCTCGTGGAACAGCCGCAGCGTCGAGCCGATGGTCTGCTCCGTTTCGCCCTCCAGCACCTTGAGCAGCAGCGACAGCTTGGTCGTCTCGACCGCCTGCGGGTCGATGTCGACGCCGTAGATGTGGTTCAACAGGATGCGTTTCTTTTCCTGGATGGTGAGGAGCCATTGGCCGCCGGGGGCTTGGTAGATGCGGTCGCGAAGGTCGGGACCCGGGGCTCGGGGTCCGGGGCTCGGTGTGGCCGGCGGAGCGTCTTTCCCCAGTCCCGAGTCCCGAACCCCGAGTCCCGGCTCCCGGACCCCGAGACCCGCCACGTAGAAGTCGCGGTGCCAGTTCAGCAGGAACTGGTAGGCGCCGAGCAGAAAGGAGCCGGAGCCGCAGGCGGGGTCGAGAATCCTTAACGGCCCGGGGATCGGGGCTGGGGACTCGGGGCTGGGGGCTCGGGTTCCTTTCTTCGCAGCGCGGCGATGAGCGCGTTCAGGAGCTGCCCGACGCCCTGGCAGCGGTCCCAGATCGGCAGGACGGCCTCCCGGTTCAGGAGATCGAGGCGAACCGCCAGTGTCAGGTGCGTTTCCAACTCCGCCAGCGAGCCCCGCGACATCGAAAGGTGATGGAGGTAGTCGCCCCGGTGTATCCGCGCGTGGCCCTCCGCGATGTTCGCAGGAATCGACACCGCCGCCCGCTGAATCTGGCTGGTCAGCCCGTACCGCTCGTTGGGCGGCAGCGCCTTCGCCACCCGGTACACCTGCTCCACGAGGTCCATCGCCTTCTGCCACACTTCCAGATCCCGATAGTGCCTGATCGCCATGTCGTGTGTCTCCCAAGTCGCCATCCCCGAGTCCCGAGCCCCGAGCCCCGAGTCCTGAGCCCCGAGCCCCGAGTCCCGGAACCCGCTCTTCCAGCAGCTTGCCAACCGTGTTCTTGACGATGTAGGCGACGATGTAGGCGGGCGTGTAGTAGACGCCGCCGGCCTTGCGGACCTCGGGCTTTTCCTCGACCTTGGCATGGTGGCCGGCCGTGAGGCGAATGACCTTGCCGAGGAACTGCTCGTAGACCTGCCCCAGAATCTCCGGCGGCAGGACGGAGAACTCGTACGGGCTCTCGGGGTAATAGAGGCTCCGAATGATGTCCTTGAGGACCTTGTCATCGAGCTTGAGGGCCAGCGTGAACGTGTCGGGCGGCTCGCGGCCCGCCTCGGCAGTGAAGTAGAACAGGCCGGAGTTGTATTTGTCGTCCGCCTGGCGGAAAAGCACGGCCAAGCGCTGGTAGAGGGCGCCGGCGTCATCGGCGCGATCGCTCCCTGCCGGTCGCGGCTCGGAGCGGGTGGCGCACAGGGCCTGGAGACCGCCGTAGATCTCGATGCCGCGGTCTTCGCACATGCGGAGGAAGACGAGGCGGTCGATGGTGCGCTGGACGGCGAAATTGAGGTCGCGGGCGGCGAGGCTCGGATTGCGCAGGGCGAAGTTCTGGGCGAGGGCCAGCCGCCAGGCTTCGATTTGCCTGAGGAATTCGGTGTCGACCTCCGCAGTGCCTTTCTTGCGTTTGTTGGATTCGGCGTATTCGTCGAACGCGCCCTTGAGAACCGCGTCCTTGGAGAAGAGGCCGGCGATGTAGTCCCAGTTCGCCGCGTACTGGTCGCAGGTGCCGTAGAAGACGCGGGCGACGGAGGCCTTGTCGCCGACCTTGGGCGGAATGCGGCAGTCGTAGACGGCGAACTCCTCGAAGTCGGTCAGCACCGACAGCGGCAGCTTGCTCGTCCAGGCATAGCGGCGGAGTTGGTAAGCGGGCTCGGGGTCGGTTTCGAGGCCGACGGCGGGTTTCTTGGCCTCGACGAAGAACTTGCGGGTGCCGCCGATGCGGAAGCAATAGTCCGGGGCCTTGGTCGCGCCGCCGACCTTGATGGCGTCCTCGTGGATGACGTCCTTGTAGGCTTCGGCGAGGCCGCCGACGTTGTCGAGGTCCCAGCCGAGCGCTTTGAAAAGTGGGTCGATGAATTCGCGGCGGGTCTGGGTCTCGTTGTACGTGGCGTTGCGGTAGGAGTCGCGGTTGCGGGCGAAGCGTTCAACGAGCGCGGCAACCTCGGGCGGGAGAATGCTCACACGAAGCTCCCCAACAGTGACATTTTCTGAGCGGTCCTCGTGGACTGAGAGAGAATGGTAACGCGGTGGGCGGGGCAGGGCGAACGAGGCGGCGCGCTGCGCGAATCGCTTGCTGGCGCGCGCGGCTCGGC
>JAGVEP010000080.1 GCA_020058145.1 Phycisphaerae bacterium
AACAGCCCGTATGCGCTGGCCTTCCCCGGCCTGTCGGGCAGCATGATTTATCACGGAAACTGCGACTGCGACCCGAACAATACGGTGGATTTCGACGACGTCGACGCGTTCATCCTGCGTCTGACGGACCCGAACGAGTACTACGCGGCCTTCCCCGGCTGCGAGCTATGTCCCGGTCAGGACAACCTGGGTCAATCTCTGCCGAACGACCCGACGTCAATCGCGGCCATGTTCCGCACGTACGTCGCACCCCAGCGGCTGGCGAGTTTTGTTGAGCGTGTGCGGGAGTTCGTTCGACTTCATGCCGACACGCCGCGCGGGCAGTTTTGGGCGGAAGTACTGGCGCGGTTGCAGTAGGGCAGCGCGCGACTCCCAGCGTTGGTTCTTTTGTCCGTCAAATCCACTCACAAACGAGCCCGGCACAGGGCCGGGCTCGTATTCGTATGCCAAACTGCGAAGCTCGTCCGCGGCGCTACTGAATCTCGACCGTCGCGCCTGCGGCCTCAAGCTCCTTCTTCCACTTCTCGGCATCCTGCTTGTTGGCGCCCTCGATCATGGGCTTGGGGGCCTCGTCGACCAGGGCCTTGGCTTCTTTCAGCCCCAAGTCGGCGCGGGCCCCACGGACCACCTTGATCACCGACAGCTTGTTCGTGCCGGCGGCCTTGATGATCACGTTGAACTCGGTCTTTTCCTCGGCCGCCGGGGCCGCCGCGGCACCACCGCCCGGCGCCATGGCCATCATCATGCCGCCGCCTGCGGCCGGCTCGATGCCGTGTGCCGATTTCATGTAGTCCGCCAGCGCCTTCGCCTGGATCAGCGTCAGCTCAGCGATCTTATCGCCCAAATCCTTGATGACCGCATCCACAGCCGGTGCATCTGCCATGATTACACTCTCCGCATCAAATGTCCTCGAGCGCCCTGATAGCGGCGACCCCGCTGGTCGCCTTTAATCCCGCGAGGGAGCAGTCAGGACACTTCGAATTCAGAATTCAGAATTGAGAATTAAGAATTGAAAACGGTCTTCGGTTTTCGATGAGTTTCCGGAGAGTTTTTCATTCTTAATTCTTAATTCCCAATTCTTAATTCTCTACTGCCGCCGGTTCGGCCTTCTCCAGCTTCTCGACGAGCGCCTTCAGAATGCCGGCAATATTCGCACCGGGGCCGAGCGCCGCCGCGACCACGTTTCCACCAGGTGTGAGGATCAGCCGTACGATCCGGCAGTGGAGGTCGTGCCGCGTCGGCATCTTCGACAAGTCCTTGCAGGCGGCCTCGTCGAGATACTCGCCGTCGAGCAGCGCGCCGCGCAGCCGCAGCTTCTGCGACAGCTTCGGCAGCCAGTCGTCGAGCAACTTCGCGACGTCGACCGCCGATTCACCGCCCGTCACCAGCGCCACGGGACCCGTCACCTTGTCGGCCAGCTTCGCCATCGGACCGCCCGCACACGCCCGCCGAAACAACGCGGTCTTCACGACCTCCAGCCGCATGTGCCGCGCCCGCAGCTCGCGGCGGAACGCATTGGTCGTGAGTCCGTCGACGCCGACGAGTTCGATCCAGACGGCGTTTTCTGCCCGGACATACCGCGCGCCCAGATCGCGGGTCATCATTTCCTTGACCGGCTTGCTCATGTGCTTACTCCGTCGCCGCGGCCGCGAATTCGAGCTGGACCGCGGGGGTCATCGTGCCGCTGATGCTGACCTTCTTGATGTAGTGTCCCTTCGCCGCCGCCGGCTTGAGCCGCCGGATGTGCTCCACAAAGGCCGTGATGTTCGCCTTCAGGTCTTCTTCGGCAAAACTCAGCTTGCCGACGACCGCGTGGATGTTGCCACCCGCGTCGTTGCGAAACTCGACCTTGCCCGCCGCGTATTCCTTCACCGCCGTGGCGATATCGGGTGTCACCGTGCCGCTCTTGGGCGAGGGCATCTTGCCCTGCGGACCGAGCACGCGGCCCAGTTTGCCGACCTTGCCCATCAGCGACGGGTGCGCGATGGCCACGTCGAAGTCCATCCAGCCCTTGGTGACTTTGTCGACCAGCTCGTCCGCGCCGGCTTCGATCGCCCCGGCGGCTTTCGCCGCCACCGCGTCAGCCTCGTTGCAGAAGGCGATGACCTTCTTGCTCGCGCCGATGCCCTTTGGCAGGCTGATTGAGCCGCGGATCATCTGGTCCGCCTGCTTGGCGTCGATGCCCAGATGCAGCACCAGGTCGACCGACTGGTCGAACTTGGCCTTCGAGAAGGTCTTCAGCTTCTTGATCCCCTCTTCGAGCGCAACCGGCTTTCCCGGCGCCTTCTCCACATCTTTTTTGTACCGCTTGCTGCGAAACCGCATCGCAAAAGCTCCCACTAAAGTTCCGGCCCGTGGTGCGGCCGCTAAATTGTCGTCAACACACGAGCACACGGAAACGTGGGAACGGCGTGTCCTGCGCGACGTGCCCGCACGTTTTCACGTGCCCACATTTCCACGCTCACACTAATCCACGACCTCGATGCCCATCGACCGCGCCGTACCCGCGACGATCCGCGCGGCGGCGTCGAGGTCGAACGCGTTCAGGTCCTTCATCTTCGTCTCGGCGATCTTCCGCACATCGGCCTGCGTCACGCGCCCGACCTTGTTGCGGTTCGGCTCACCCGAACCCTTCTCGACGATCGGCTGCGACGCATCCAGCGGCTTGGCCGCCTTGACGAGCAGTACCGCCGCCGGCGGGCTCTTGATGATGAAATCGAAGCTCTTGTCCTTGTAAACGGTGATCTCGCAGGGGCAGATCATCCCGTCCATGTGCTTCGTGGCCGCGTTGAACTGCGTCACGAACTGCCCGATGTTCACGCCGCGCTGGCCCAGCGCCGGTCCGATCGGGGGCGCGGGCGTCGCTTTCCCACCGGGGGCCTGCACCTTGATTTTCGCAATTACGGCCTTCGCCATGGTCGATTCCTACCGTTCCGCCTGCCGCCCGGACGCACCGGGCAGCGGAAAGACCCGTCAGTTTACCGCGCACCGCCCCTCTTTTCCACCGCCGGGACGGAATTCGCGGCTCGCCACTTGCAACCCTAAATCTGCTCGAGCTGCCAGTACTCGATCTCGATCGGCGTCGGGCGGCCGAAGATCATCACGATCACGCGGACCGTGCCTTTTTGCGTGTTGATTTCTTCGACTGAGCCCTCGAAGTTCTCGAACGGGCCCTCGGTCACCTTCACGCGATCGCCTTTCTTGAACGCGAGGTTCGCCAGCGCCGGAGATTCCTCCGGACGGACCGCCGCCGCGAGCATCTTCTCGACGTCGGGGATCGGCATGGGCGACGGCTTGCCGCCCGAGCCGATAAAATCGCCGACGCCCGTCGTTTCCTTGATGACGAACCAGACGTTTTCGGGAATCCGGCCGTCGCTGTCCGTCGCCATCTCGACGAAGACGTAGCCCGGGTACAACTTCCGATGATAGACCCGCGAGGTGCCGCCGCGGACACGCTTTTCGCGCTGCGTTGGCACCAGGATGCGGCCCACGTGCGGCTCGAGTTGCTCGATCTTCACTTTGCGCTCGAGCGCCTCGCGGACCTGGTCTTCCTTGTTCGAGGCGACGCGGAGCACGTACCAGCCCATGCCGGGCCGCACCACCTCGATGCCCGCCGCCGGCCCCTTGGCCACCTTGGTCGAAGTAGGCGCCGCCTTCGTCGTCGCGCCCTCACCCGCGGGAGCCGCGGTCGGTTCGGCGAGCGGCTGTTCCGCTGCGTGCTCTTCGCCTGGCATGTGCATCAACTCCCCTGTCCGCGGAAGAACTCGCTCATGATGTTGATTTTCAGCACGCCGATGCCACTGAAGAACCCGATGAAGATGACGTCCACGAAGGCCAGGATGAATGCCAGCGCCAGCACGGTGACGATGACGACTTTGGTCGCGCCCCAGACCTCCTTCTTGGAGGACCAGTTGACCTTCTTCATCTCGCCTTCGGTGGCAATCAGGAAATCGATCACGCCAATGTGCCGGCCTACCAGCCGGAAGATCAGGTACGCCAGCCCCACCAGGAACACCAGCGGCAGGACGCGCAGAACCGTCTCGTCGTCGGTGAAGCGTTTCGCGATGGACCAACTGAACGTGGCGCCACCGAACGCCAGCAGTAGGCCGCCGAGCGCGGTTCCCCAGCGCACGTGAATGCCCTGCCCGGGCTTGGTGATCCGGAACGGCGAACCGCCCCCGCCGGCGC
>JAGVEP010000212.1 GCA_020058145.1 Phycisphaerae bacterium
GGGCGGGCTCGGCCGTGGCGGTTGCTCGCGGCATGGGGCGGCGTGCGGCGCTGGTGCGAAGCGTGCCTCTTGCGGCGGCTGGCGGCGGAATTCTGGGGGTTCACCCATCGAAATTAAGTCGGGCGACATCGTGATTATTTTTCGGGCAGTACCTGACCCGCTCGGCCGGGCCGTGGCAATTCGTCTGCGGATGTTGCTCAAGAGGGCGCTGAGGCTGTACGCCTTGCGGGCGATCCGAATCGAGGTGCGGCCGTGACGCCGCCACGCGATCCGGTGCTGCGGGCAATCTGGCGGGTCGGGCTGGCCCCCGACCTAACGCCGACCGAACGAATCGCCCTACTCGTCTTGTGGCGGTTTCTCGGTCGGGCTCGGAAGCCGATCGGTCCGGGACTAGTGGCGGCTGTGCTGAATTGCCCGAGGAACACGGCCGGCATTTTGCTGAAGCGGCTTCGAGCAAAGGGGTACATCGGATCGGATGGAAGCCGGAAGCGAAAGAGCGGCAAGGCGGCGACGCGCTGGCTCACGGACAAGCTGGCGTGGCCATTCGCCAAGCCGGAAGGTGGGTACAGGCGTACCCACCCTGGCAAGCGCGAGGTGGGTACAGGCGTACCCGGAAAGGTGGGTACAGGCGTACCCACTGACTTAAGAGTCAGACATACGGCCCCGCTTTTGTCTGACGACGCGGGTCCGCCACACCGGATGGTGAATCTCTCCGAGTACCTTTGCCCGAAAGGGGGCAAGTCGTGACCGATCGAATTGAGCTTGATAGGCTCCGTGGCGACAAGGCCGCGCTGATAAGCGCGCTGCAAGCCGCCGGCGCCCACCTGGACGGCGGCAAGGTCCGGTGTCCCTTTCACGACGACGCGCACGCCAGCGGGGCCGTGAGTGAAACCGGCGGGACGTGGGCCTACACCTGTTTTGCGTGCGACTGGGCGGACGGCAAGCGCTCTGGCGATATCATCGACGTGGTGCGTCGGGCTCGCGCACTCGACTTTCCGGGTGCTCTTGCCGCTCTAGGTTTCGCCGGGAATGGCCACGGGGCAAGCGGAAACCGGGCTGCGGCTTGCGATCGTGCCCCCGGTGGGGCTCCGGGTAGGGGCGAAGCGACAGCGGGGCAGGAAAGGGCCTTGCCGGACGTGTCGGCACTCGCGGCCGAGTGTGCCGAGCGGCTGCAATCGGACGCCGCGGCACTCGCTCGCCTTTGGAGCACGCGGGCGGTCGATGCGCCCACGGCGGAGAAATTCGGCGTGGGCATCAACGCGGCGGGCACGCACTGGACGTTCCCGGTCGGCGGCGGCCTGAAACATCATCGCATCGACCCGGACGGCGACGGCTCAAAATGCTTTTGGCTTCCCCGCGGTGCCGAATCCCGGCGGGTGTTCCCCGTTCACCTGGACGGTCCCGGCCCGGTGTGGTTGTGTCCAGGCGAATTGAAAGCGCTTGGCGTCGTCGCGGCTGGACGATCGGCCGTCGGTATCACGGGTGGGGAAGGCGTGGACTTACCCGACGAGCTGGCCGAAGTGCTCCGCGGGCGGTCCGTGGTGATCGTGGGTGACGACGACGACATGGGCCGGAAGTGGCAGCGTAAGGCGCTCGATTTTCTCGCCGCGGCTGGCATCGATGCACGGGCGGTTGACCTTGGCTTGTCCAAGGCTGACGGGCTTAAAGACGTGGGTGACTGGCTCTTGTCGCGTGTCCAGGACGGCAAGGCCCCGGACGAAATCGGCGCCGAGCTTGACGACCTGTATCAGCGCGCGGACCCGTGGGCCGGTTTCACGCTCGGCGGTATCTGGGCCGACGGGGCGACGTGGGCGCGCACGTTCCACGTACCGACCGGGCTGACGGCACTCGACGCCGGCCTTAACGGTGGGCTCCGCGTCGGCGGTGCCCACCTATTTGTGGGCAAGAGCGGTCGGGCGAAAACGCAGACGGTGACGCAGCTTGCGCTAAATGCCGCGCGGGCCGGCATTCCGGCCGGCTTCGTCAGTCTCGAAATGTCCCGGCGCGACGTGGGGCACCTCATAGCGGCGAATCTGGCGGACGTGCCCCGCTCTTGGCTCGGCAATGGCCACCTGGACGGCTCGGCCGCCGATCGGATTCGGGACACGCTGCAACGGTGGTCGCACTTGCCGTTGGTCGTCGTCGATGATTCGTTTTGGTCCGGGGCGCTCACGCGCTCGGGGCTTGTCCGCGTGGTGGGCGACGGCGTTAAGCGGTGGGGCTGGCGGCTGGTCGTGGTCGATTATCTCGGGCTCTTGGGAAACGAGCCGGACGACAAGAGCGACTACTCGGCGGACCTGGAAAACTCCGCGGCACTCAAGCGCCTCGCGCGCGTCCAGGATGTCGCACTCGTGACCGTCGCGGCTCTGCGGAAGTACGGCCGGAAAGACGACGCACCCACGTCCCTTGACGACGTTTTAGGGGCGGGCCGTCTGTGCTACGACGCGGTGAACGTCTTTGACTTGGATTGTGAGCAAGCCGAAGCGGCTCCGGGCTCCCGGCCCGTGGGGCTTGTGCGGCTCCGTCCGCTCAAAACACGATACGCCGCTCTCGCATCGACGGGGCGCGAGCTTCAATTCCGATGGGGGCCGAGCATCGGGCGGATATCCGACCTGGAAGCCGAACCGACTTTCGACGCGGACCGGGACTTGACACCGGCTGAGCATGTGTAATAATGGGTACATGCGAACGATGACAAACACCCTGAAAAAAGCGATCGCAGACAGCGGCTTGCCGATGCTGCGGCTGGCGAATCAAAGCGGCGTTTTGCGGCAAAGCCTCATGCGCTTCGTGGCGGGCAAGTCGTCGCTACACTTGGACGGGGCGGACAAGCTGGCGGCGTTTTTCGGGCTGGAATTGCGGCCCGTGCGGCGTGGAAAGAAGGGACGGTAAGGCATGGCGAGCTTATTCAAACGCGGCGATGCGTGGGCGATTCAGTTTGACGACCCGGACGGGGAACGGCGGACACTCGGGCTCGGCCGGCTGCCCGCGACGGCGGCCCGCACCATCGCGGCCCACGTAGAGCACCTAGCCGGCGCGACGATTGCGCGGACGGCGCCCCCGCCGGAAACTTCCAAGTGGCTCGCCGACATCGGCGACACCCTGCGCGATAAGTTGGCCGCTGTCGGGCTCGCGGCGCGCCGGGACACGGCGACGTTGGGCGAATTCGCGGCGCGCTACCGCAAGACCCGGCCGGACTGGGGGGTGTCGATGGGGGAGCAATACGATCTAGCGGTAAAGGATGCCAAGGCTTTTTTCGGAGAAACGCGGCGGCTGAGCACGATAACCCCCGCCGACGGCGACGGCTTCCGAGCGCACCTAGCGGCGCGGCTGGCGCTGGCGACGGCTCGAAAACGGATGCGCTTCCTGAAGCACCTACTCCGCTTTGCGGTGCGGTCGAAAATTCTTCAAGAGAACCCCCTGGAAGATCAACGGACATTTTCCGGTCCGAACCGCGAGCGAATGCAGTACGTCCCCGCGGCGGCGGCGCTGGCCGTGGCGGACGAATTGACCGGCGAAACGCGGCTGACGTTTTTGCTGGCCCGGTTTGCCGGCTTGCGAGTAGTGAGCGAAACGCACGCGCTGAGCTGGTCGCACGTCGATTTTGAGCGGGAAACCTTGCGGATTTTCGCACCGAAAACACAGCGGACGCGGACCGTTCCGATGTTGCCCGCGGTCCGGGCCGTGCTGTTAAAGGCGTTCAATGAGGCGCCCGACGGCGCCGAGCACGTGTTTCGCAAACGCTCGCCGCTGCCCGTGTGTCGTCGCGGCGTCGAACGTGCGATCGTCCGCGCTGGCGTGGCCCCGTGGCCAAAGATCATGCAGCAATTACGGGCGAGCTTCGCGACCGATTGCGTCCGGGCGCTCCCCGCGAATGCCGCGGCTGAGATATTGGGGCACTCGCTACAGGTTGCCGCTGCACACTACTGGACAGCGGACAGTACAGACCTGCAACGCGCTGCACAGGCGCTGCACAACATAGCGGAATGGCGTGAAACTGCGGTCCCGGACGGCAAGCCGAAACGCGCAAAAACAGCGAATAAACAAGCACTTTGTGGAATGGAGCGGAATTCTTTAGTAGGTCAGACGGGATTCGAACCCGTACTGGAGGGATTTTAAGTCCCTTGCCTCTGCCATTTGGGCTACTGACCCAACCGCGCAAAACCGGCTCTGTGGCACTGGCTTTGTGGGACCGGCTTCCAGCCGGTCAACCGTTTCGCACACGTCACGCCGTGCAGATCGTCACCGGCTGCGGCGGGTCGCCCGCCGTGAGATCCGCGAAACCCGTGACGGCGGTCTTCAGATAGCCTAGTCCGAGCCAATACGGCTGCGTCGGGTGCCGCACGAGCGACGTAATCCGCCCCACTTCGAGGTTGTCCCGCCGCAGGGCGGCCGGAAGCCGCACCCCGGCGCCCGCCGACATGCGTAGCCGAACCAGACGCTTCGCGAGCGCGCCGTGAACCCGCAACCGTTCGATGACCTCCTGTCCGAGATAGCAGCCTTTTCGGTAGCTGATGGCGCGCTCGGTCTGTCCGGTCTCCGGCGGCAGGACCGTCTCGTCGAGGTCCCGGCCCAACCAGGGCAGACCCGCTTCGAGACGCAGCACGTCGAGCGTGTTATAGCCAGCCGGCGTGGCGCCGTGTTGCACCAGCCGCTCCCAGGCCGCGGCGGCCTCTCCGCGCGGCAGGATGAGCTCGAATCCAGGCACGCCCGGCAGGTCGTGAC
>JAGVEP010000530.1 GCA_020058145.1 Phycisphaerae bacterium
AACAGCCCGTATGCGCTGGCCTTCCCCGGCCTGTCGGGCAGCATGATTTATCACGGAAACTGCGACTGCGACCCGAACAATACGGTGGATTTCGACGACATCGACGCGTTCATCCTGCGACTGACGGACCCGAATGCGTACTTCGCGACGTACCCCGGCTGCGAGCTGTGCGAAGGGCAGGACAACATGGGCCAATCCCTGCCAAACGACCCGGTGTCGATCGCGACGCTGTTCCGCACGCACGTTGCAGCCCAACGGCTGCCTGGCTTCATCGCCCGCGTGCAGGAATTCGTCGCGCACCACGCCGACACGCCGCGCGGACGCTACTGGGCGGCCGTGTTGCGGCGCCTGGAGTAGTGAATACAAACGGCGGGCACGATCAGGGGTAGAGACCCTGTGACCACCGTTGGAGTGCGGCCGTAAGCTCGTCCACCGTCATCACCGGCCGCTGGCAGGCGTAATCGCGACAAACGTACACCGCCGGCCGGCCGTCCACCAGCGCGCGCTGCGCGAGCAGCGGCGATTGAACGCTGGCACCTGGCCGCTCGGGGTCGTGTAGCATCAGCACGCGGTTGGGCAGGTACGTGCCGTAAATTTGCTTGAGGAGCGCCTGCGTCGCCGGCTCCGCCGGATCGCCGACCACGGTCAATTCGATCGCGCCGGCGCAGGCGAAATCCACGCCGCACAAGAAGCGCTCGGCGGACCAGGGCGAAGCCTGCGCGTGGCCGGCGAACGCCGCCATAGTCTTGTCGGCGAGCACACGCAGCTTCTGGTCGCCCAGCAGCGCGGACAGTCGCAGCAGGTTCATGAGCTGCACCGAGTTGCCGGACGGCACCGCACCGTCGCGGGCGTCCTTGGCCCGCGCCAGCAACTCCTCGTGGTCGCTTGCCGCAAAGAAAAACCCGCCGCCGCCGTCATCCCAATAGTGCTCGATCACCGTGCGATTCAGGTCCGCCGCGCTGACCAGCCACCGTTTCTCGAACGTCGCTTCGTACAGCTCGATCAAACCCTCAATCAGCCCGGCGTAGTCGCTCAAGAACGCCATCCCGAGCGTCTGCCCCGCGCGAAGGGAACGCAGCAGCCGACCGTCCCGGTATTGCTTGTCGAGCAGAGCTTGCGCGGCACGCGCCGCGGCGTCGATGTAACGGCGGTCGCCCAGCACGCACCCGCCGCGTGCCAGACTGGCGATCATCAAGCCATTCCACTCGCAGAGAATCTTGTCATCGAGCGCCGGCGGCACGCGCTGCGCCCGCACGGCGAGCAGCTTGGCGCGCGCCCGCGTAATCCGCGCGTCGAACTCCTCGATCGCAATGCCCAGCATCTTCGCGCAACACTCCGGCTCGCGCCGCTGGCGGAGCACGTTTTGCGGCGCAAGCGCTGCATGCGGGTCCTGCCAGTTGCCCGCCTCGCGGACGTCATAGTGCGCACAGAACAGCTCACCGTCGTCCGGGCCCAGGGCCGCCAGCACTTCGGCCCGCGTCCAGACGTAGTACCGGCCCTCAATACCCTCGCTGTCCGCGTCGCGCGTGCCGTAGAAGGTACCGTCCGGCGACCGTAGATCGTCCAAGACGTAATCCAGTACCTCGCGCGCCACACGGGCGTAGCGC
Organism: Phycisphaerae bacterium; assembly: GCA_020058145.1. Lineage (GTDB taxonomy): Bacteria > Planctomycetota > Phycisphaerae > UBA1845 > Fen-1342 > JAGVEP01. Next base: position 1,608 of record JAGVEP010000530.1, read on the forward strand.
GGCTTGCCCACGAGCTGATACGCGTCCAGGTAAATGCGGCTGAGCAGCGCCTGATCGTACAACATCTTTTCAAAATGCGGCACGTGCCACTCGGCGTCGGTGCTGTAGCGGTGAAACCCCCCGCCCAGTTGATCGTAGATGCCCCCCGCCGCCATGTGATCGAGCGTCAGTTCGGTCAGCCCCAGGAACTGCTGCCGCCGCGCGGCATCGGCCGCCCGCCGCACGGCCGAACGCATCAGCAAATCCAGGGCCATGCTGGGGGGGAACTTGTTCGTCTGTCCGCTCAGCAGCCCGCCGTTGACGGCATCAAAGGCCTCGGCCAGCACTTCGGCGGCCTGATCGACGCTGCCCAGCGTCAGCTCGGCCGTACCCGCTCGCGGAGTCTGCAGGCCCTCGCGAATCACGCCCGTCAACCGCTCCGCCTGGACGGCAATTTCCGCGCGGTGGTCGCGCCACGCCGCGACGATCGCCTCAGACAGCTCTTTGAAGCCCGGGCGCCCGTACCGCGACGTGGGTGGAAAATAGGTGCCCGCAAAAAACGGCTTGCGCTCCGGCGTCAGCCAGACACTCATCGGCCAACCGCCCTGTCCCCGGTTCAGCGCCAGCGTAGCCTGCATGTAGATGTCGTCCAGGTCGGGCCGTTCTTCGCGATCCACCTTGATGCTGATGAAATTTGCGTTCAGCACCGCGGCCACCTCCGGGTTCTCGAAGCTCTCGTGGGCCATGACGTGGCACCAGTGGCAGGCCGCGTAGCCGATGCTCAGAAAGATGGGCTTGTCCTCCCGCTGCGCTCGCGCCAGCGCTTCCGGCCCCCATTCGTACCAGTCCACCGGGTTGTGGGCGTGCTGGCGCAGGTAGGGCGAAATGGCGCGGTCGAGCCGGTTTGTACCTACCGCTGGCGGCGTCTGCGACATCGTATTCTGGCCCATTTCCACGGCAACATCAGCCCCGACCCACGTGCTCACCCACAGGGTCACCAGCACGGGCAGTCCGCGCGACGCATGATCGGCTGTCACCGTTTCTTCTACCGAGCCGCACGGCCCATCGACGCCTTGATTCTTGGCGCGCACGGGCCGAAATCAAGTAGCGTCGGGGCTCCGTACCCGACGGTAGCGTCGGGGCTCCGTACCCGACGAACTCCGTACCGGCCGTCGCGGCCCGTCGGACTCGGAGGTCCGACGCTACCCGACCGGCCGTCGCGGCCCGTCGGACTCGGAGGTCCGACGCTACCCGACCGGCCGTCGCAGCTTGTTGCCTTGTTGCCTTGTTGCCTCGCCTACTGCCCGCTCAGCAGAACGATGAACGGGTTGATGTCGTCAAAGTTGATCAGACCGTCGCCATTGCAGTCGGCGTTCAGCCAGCGGCAATACGGGAATTGCAGCTCGTAGGCGTCTTGCGAAGTGAGGGCGAGCAGGAAGGCGTTGATGTCGTTGAAGTCGACCCAGCCGTCGCAGTTCAGGTCGCCGGGCAGCGGCGGATTTGCGAGGACCGCCCAGATTTCGACGTCGTCGAGGTTCCAGCCGGAGTAAGCCCAGGCGCCGGTGCCGATCTGATAGCCCCACTGGACGTAGAACAGCGGTTGGCGCGCGGCCAGCGCGCTGACGTCGTATTGTTGCCAGGACCAGGTGTTCTCTGTGATCTCGGCCGTGCCGTTGTTCCACACGGGCGTCCAAATCAGGCCGTCAGTCGACACCTCGATAGTCGCGTACACGTATGGCTGGTAGTCGGTATTGAGCCAACGCCGAAACCGCAGGCTGATTTCCACGAGGGCGTCGGAAAGATCAACCGGGCCGACGCGCAGGTAAAACGGTCCGCCGGGCTCCGTGGTGTAATCGCCGCTCAGGTTGACGCCGTAGACATAATCGCCGGTCGCGCCCTGGCTGGGATCGGGAGAGCCGTGGGAGCCGCCGCCGCCGCCCGTGGGCTGCCCGAAGGCCCACTCCCCGCGGGTAATGTACCAGCCGGGGTCGGTGTCGAAATTCCAGCCATAAATCAGTTCGGGCCCGCCGACGTGGAGGATTGCTGGTCGGGTCGTGTCCCCCTGGTGCGTGGTGAGATTCTCAAAGCTGACGACGTCGGTGTACAGCCCCTTGGGAAGCGCGTTGACGGCGGAATTGAGGGCCACGGTCACGGTCGCCCACTCGCCGCCGGCGAGCGCACCGCTCGCGCCCGTCAGTGTAAGCCAGGTGGCCGTCTTGGTCACCTGATAGTCCAGCGGCGTCGAACCGACGTTGAACAGGAAGTAGTCGCTGGAATCGGGGGCGAATGGCCCGCCGGGCTCGCCGTACGCCTCGAAGCCACCGAACGGGAAGACCATCAGACCCGTTACGCACGTGCAGACGCCGGTGGGATAGTCGCGGGCCATGAGCAGATCGGCGTGATTCGTGCCCGTGCCGTTGTTGGCACCGCCAGCCTCGGTACACCCGCCCGCGGAGTGGATTCCAACCGCCTGGCCGATGTCTTCCCAGATCACGGGCGCGCCGGCGGTGCCGCCGGTGGTGTCGGCGCTATATTGGAGCAGCGTGCCTGCGGAGGTGACCAGCGGGCCGACGCTTGTCTTTTGAACCTGGTTCCACGTGAGCGGCGCTGGCGTCGTCACCGTGCCGTAGCCGGTGAGGCGAACGTTATTGCCCACGGCGGGCGGAGTGGTAACGACCGTGAAATAGTCGCCCTGTGCCTCGAAAGGCGTCAACCCCGTGTTCGAATTCGGCGGGCAGCCAAAGTAGGCCCAGTTGTTGCCCGGCTGTGCCGCACCGCTGTACTGGACCGAATTCCAGTCGATCGCGTATTGATCCTCGGGTGGTGGGTGATTAACGCTGCCATCGGCATTGGAGAGCGGCACGTTGAACTCAACGACGCTGTTCGCGCTCAGACAGGGGCTGGCCGTGTACAAGCAGTGGGCACAGTCGTCAACGAGAAACGCCGAGCAGCCTCCAGGCTGCAGGCGCGCGATTCGCGGGTCGCTGGAGAGCACGCGATCGTCGGTTGGGCCGCAGAGGCTCCGGTCACTGGCGTAGCCGCGCTCGCCAGCGCTGACGCTGGACATGACCAACCGGTTCGGCCCGGTGCGGGGATAGGCGATGAGCTCGATCAGCACCTCGCTGCCGTTGAAGTACGCCGAGGTGTTGTGCCACGCGCGCACGTGCCGCGCGTCGAGTTGCTGCGCATAGCCGTCGAGCAGCCCGGTGATGCGCACGTAGGAGGCGTCTCTGTCCGCCGCGCGGCCCGCGAGCTGTACGTCGTCGAAGGTGAGCCGGAGCCAGAGAGCCTCGGGGATCTCCAGCGTAGTTGCGAAGACCGCGGCGGGTTCGTCGCCGCTGTTTTCAACCCACCCGGAGTCCACGCGGACAGGCACCGGGTGGCTCATGAGCGGCGCACTCTGGGCGCGCGCAGGCGATGAGAGAAGTGCGCTCGGGCCGAAAACGGCCGATAACGCGGTGAGTAGAGCATAGCTGCGCATATCCTGCTTCTCTCGTCGTCAGACAACCGGTGCCGGGCGCACAGTAATCAAGCCGAGCCAGTCTACGCGCGAAAGCCTCTATTCCCTCATCGTGCGATACGGCTGTTAAGGGTAGTTTAACGACGCGCGCGGTTTTGGCAAGGAGATTCGGTGGCATGGGGCGATAATTCTCTGGGTTGTTCTGGCCAGGTGGGCGAGATCGTGGCTGGCCGGCGGCGTCGCGGCCCGCGCCCCTACGTGGCCGTTCGGTGCGGAACACACCTGATCGGCGTCAAGGGGCGGCCCCGGTGATTTGTGGCAGCACTTCCGCCACGCCATTGACCACGAACTGCACCGCGACGGCGGCGCGATGACAATGGCAATCGAGCCGGGGTCGGCGAGCATGGGGCTGCCTAATGGGATGATGGCGACGTCGTCCTTGGCGGCGTCCGCGCTCGATACCTCCGGGCTGACGCGGACACGCGAATGCTGTGCGTGGACCATGTCCAGCGCCAGCAGGAACAGCGGGTAATCGACAAGAACAGCGGGATCACGGCGAAGGGGGCGACCACGAAGAAAATCGCGGCGAAGTTGACCAGCGCAAAGGAAAGGAGGTCCAGCATGGTCGCAACGTCGATCCCGCACGAGCCACGGGCCGGTCAGGCCCCGACGGAACCCGGTCCGGCGCGGCACATTGTAGCGAGATCGCCGTGCGCTGCGCGGGGACGCAACTCGCCGCGCCTGTCACTACCCGCCGCCACTCAGGATCGCCACGAAAGGATTGATGTCGTCAAAATTGACGACGCCGTCGCCGTTGCAGTCGGCGTTCAGAAGGTTGCAGTTTGGATACTGCTGCTGATAACCCGCCGGGTCGCTCAGCGCCAGCACGAACGGGTTGATGTCGTCGAAATTTACGGCGCCGTCGCAGTTCGCGTCGCCGGGGTGCAGTTCGCATTCGTCGGGAATCCCGTTGCCATTGAGGTCCTCACTGAACGGTGCGCTTTGGTTTAGGCGCGTCGCAACGCCGGGATAAGGTCCCATGTAATCCGCAACCAGGTCCGCGCGGCCGTCGAGGTCAAGATCGGCGGCGGCCAGGCGGCTCGCTCCGGGGAAGGACAACGCGACCGCGACGCCAAACGCACCTTCTGAGTCATTCAGTAACACCTCGACATCAGCATCGAAAGAGACGGTGGCTGTGTCGACGTGCCCGTCGTGATTTAGGTCCGCTACGATCACGCGAGAGCCACCCACGAAATCGTAAGTCACAGCGGGCGCAAAAGTCCCGGTGCCGTAGTTTCGCAGCACGGAGACCCACCCCGTGGCGTACGCATACCCGCCCGTCACGGCCAAGTCAGGACGGCCATCGCCGTTGAAGTCCGCGCTGGCCACGCTTCGCGGTGAGTATCCACAGGTGTATGTGACCGCCGGCTTCAAAATGCCGGTTCCCTTGTTGAGCATCACCGAAACGGTCCCAGCATTGGCGTTGATGACAGCCACGTCGAGGTGGCCGTCCGCACTCAGATCACCGATCGCCAGCCCGGTGGGGCTGTTCACGGGGTAATCCACGGCGGGCCCAAATCCGAGCCAACCACCGCCCGGCCCCGTCCCCAGGTTGGGCAGCACTTCGATATTATGAGAGTATTGGTGGCCGACGACCACGTCGACGAGACCATCGTTGTCCAGATCCCCCGCGCCGATCGCGCTGGACAGCGTCGCAACCGGGTAGTCGACCGGCAGCCCGAACCCGAGCCACGCACCGCCGGGGCCTGCGCCCGCGTTCAGCATGATGGAAACGGTGGCCTCCGAATTGCTCGCCGTCGCCAGGTCGAGCCACCCGTCGCCATCCAGGTCGGCGGCAACCGCGCCGCCCCCCGCGTCCTGTGGGCCCGCCATATCAATTGGCAGCGCCAGTGAACCGTCCCCGTTGTTCAACAGGACTTCGACGTGGTATCCGCCGACCTCCAGGACATCCGGATAGCCATCGTGATTCACATCGCCTGCTACTACTTCGCCCGGAAGCAAGTACACGGGGTACGTATCGAGGGGCCCCATTATGAAGATGGTCAGCAGGTCGCATTCGTCCGGAATACCGTTATGGTTGCAATCGGGGCTGGTCCCACTGTCAATATCGCAGAGATCCGGAATCCCGTTGTGGTTGCAGTCCACGAATACCATCTCGCACTCGTCCGGCACTCCGTTATGGTTGCAGTCCCAGCTCGTCCCGCCCGCGATGTCGCACTCGTCCGGCCGGTAGTTTCCGTTGCAGTCTGGTGCGAGTGGGATTGCACTTGCCGGTCCCGTGAGGTCGATCGTGAAGCCGCCCATCGTGCCTCCGTAGCCAGCGATGCGGATGTAGTAGGCAAATCCGGCATAGACCTGGAGCGCAAGTTGCGACTGAATGCCGCAGAAGTCGTCATTGCACGCCAACTCGTTGCCGATCGTGCCCGGCGCCTGGGTGTGAACCGAGAGGACGGTGTCGTATGCGGAATCGCAGAGCGAGATCGTCAGTTGTCCGTTTGCGGCCGGAGTGTAAGAGTACCACACATCCGGGCTGGTCTCACTGTAGCCGCAACTGGCCGCCCCATCGTTGGTGGCCCCGACCGTCGTCCCCGTGTAGGTGATTCCGGGGCGAATAGGCCGGGCGTCGACGGCGTTGTCGACCGCGACGGCGTTTTCCGGCAGCTCCATCCAGTCGGGCACGCCGTTGTGGTTGCAGTCGGCCTGGTGCTCGTAGGCCCCCATATCCACGCGGCCGTTGGATATGCGGAATAGCCCGTCGAGGTCGCGCTCGTTCGGATCCGGCGCGAAACTCGGATCGCCGGCGTCCACGCACGGGGAGTCCTCGCGGAGACGGTAGTTGTAGATGACGTACGTGTCGCTCGGGCCGACAAACGACGCGTCGCCCCATAGGCTGACGATGTTCACCGTGTTCGCGGCCACCACGAACTGGCGGCCCTGGCTGAGATCGGGATTGAGCACCTCGCCCACAAGTTCGTCGGCGACCCAGGCCGCCTCCAAGTCGAGCAAATAGGTCTGGCCTGCGCTCGGATCGTAAGCGCTGGCAAAGGTCCACGTGCCGGTTTCCGTGGCGGCGAAGTTCGGATCGGAATTCAGATTGCCCGGACCGCTCCACCCGCCGGGGATGTCGCTGTACCGGACGACTACCTGCGAATACGGGTCGGCGACCGAGTCGTACCAGATGATGCTGTTTTGGATGGTCGTGGGCTGGCCGGCGCTGCGCAGCCCGGAGCCTGTCTGTGCCGTGTTGCGGGCAATTGTGCAGTTCCGAACGGACGCGGTGTTATACACGCCACCGCCCGCGTCGGCTCGATTGCCGCTGATCAGGCAGTCCTTGAGCGTCCCGCACGCGCTGACGCCGGCCCCGACGTAGTGGTCGTACGGCGCATCGTACCAAATGCCGTTGCCGACGATGCGGGTGTTGGTAACGGTCGTGCAGGAATCCAGCCCAGAGCCCCGCGACGCCCGGTTCTGCGTGACCACGCAATTCCGGATCGTGCCGACGCTGTACGCGCCACCGCCGTGGCCATTGGTAGTGTTGCCCGCGATGACGGAATCTGAAATCGACGTGGAGCTGTAATTCCCCGCAATGCCGCCGCTGTAGTAATATGCGGAGTTTCCGAGCACGCGACAGCCCACGAACTCGGCACTTGAACCGTAGACTCCGCCGCCATAGTACGCCGTATTCTCGCTGATGGTGCAGTTGCTAATTGTGCCCCCGCAAGAATGCAGGCCGCCGCCATAGTACGCCGTATTCTCGCTGATGGTGCAGTCGCGAATTGTGACCGTGCAATAAGAAAGGCCGCCACCGTACCAGGCCCCGTTCCGGATGATCTCGCAGCGTTCAATTGTCCCGTAGACACGTGCAAGGCCGCCGCCGCCAGAGCCTGCCTTGTTTTCTACGATTCGGCAGTGGCTGATCGTAATGCCGCTGGCAGAGTTGCCAGATATTCCGCCGCCGTAGTAGTAGGAAGAATAGTCGGCGTAACCGCCCGTGATCGTCAGCCCCGTGATCGTGCGTGCGGCGTTGCCTGGCGCCAGCGTGAGCACCGACCCGTTCGCTGTATACGGGTTCTGATCCGTGTCGCCGTCGAGAATCGTCGCCGCCACGACGTTTGGATCGAGCGGGTTCGAGCTTGTGAGCGTGATCACCCGATTCGGAAACGTGACCACCTCGCGGTACCGCCCCGGCATCACGCGGACGGTGTCGCCGTCATTCGCCGCGTTCAAGCCCGCCTGCACCGTCGTGTAGTTGCCGGAGCCGTCCCAGTTGACGATGATCGTGCTGCCGGCCGCCCACCCACCCCCGAGCCCCAACGTCAGGATTACAACCGCGAGAGGAACGCGCGCGAGCCTCATCACACACCTCCAGTTATAGAACTCAACCACAAGTGACCGCCCCGGGGTCAGCAAACAGACCGCTACGCCCCGCGGGGGTACGTTTTTTCGCTACAACCCGAACTGATACCGCCAACATACCGTGTGCGGACTTGCGATGCAAGAGACTGCGGGCCGGAAAAGGCCCGCGCTGCTGTATTACGGCCGCGGCGGTACCGCGTCCAATTGCCGGCGGGCCGGTTCGTAGTCCGGGCGCAATTGCAGGCAGCGTTCGAATGCCGCCCGCGCGTCCTGCGGCCGTCCCTCAGCCGCAGCGATCTGCCCGAGGCCGTAATGCGCCAAGTGCAACTCGTCGTTGGTCGCCAGCGCCTGCTCCAGATGAACGCGAGCGTCGGCGAGCGCGCCTAATTCCATCTCGATCCCGGCCGCGTTCACGATGTTGTTAATATAGTGCGGATCACAAGTTAGGGCCCGCTGCACAGCGCGCAGCGCCGCAGCCCGGTCCGGGTTGAATCGAGCGTGCACGACGCCGTACTCCCGGCGTACCGTCGCCGGCAACTCGCTGGCGGCCATCGCCGCATCCACCTCGCGCAGCGCCAACTCGCCGATTCCCTCGCCCTTCGCCGCCCAGGCGACGTTCAGGTGCGACATCGCCCGCCAGTACCCCATAAACGCCCAGACATTGTTGACCGCGGCCAGCGCCAAGGACAGGGCCAGCGCCCCGGACAGGGCCGGTCGGCGAATGGCAAACCCCTGGGCGTGCTCTGCCGAGCGCCGGTCAAGTCCGAGGATGATCCCCGCAAGCGTGGCGCCAAGCAGGCTCGATGTTGGCATGTGAAAGGGGAAATCAACCAGGCTGTGCAGGCCCAGTGCCGCCACGCCCCCCAGGCACCCCAGGGCCAGTAAGCGCGTCCCGTCCGCGTCGCCGCGCCTGGCC
>JAGVEP010000491.1 GCA_020058145.1 Phycisphaerae bacterium
CGGGGGCGGACTGGCCGGACCGCGCAACGCCGCCAGCCGCGCGCGGGCCGGTGCGTAGTCCTTGAGCGTCAGCAGTTTCTCATAGGCCGCTGCGGCTGCGGGCTTATTCCCCAGCGTTTCATACGCTCGGGCGAGGTCGTACCACCACGCGGACTCCGCCGGGGTCAATTGTGCCGCACGCTTGAAGCAGACTACGGCCGCGTCTGGTAGACCGTGGACATAGCACAGCGCGCCCAGCGTACCCACGAGGTTTGCGTCGTCTGGGGCACGTCGGACACGATAGCGCGCCTCCCCGATCTTGGTTTGTATCGCCGGCGGCAGCTTGCCGAGGTCCACCTCCGGCAGCACGAAGTCGCCGGTTGCTGCGCCGCTTGGAGTGGGCGACGCTGCCGGCGCGGACGCAGGCTTCGTGGCGGTCTGGCTGTCCGGCTCCGAGCGGGCACAGCCGGCGAGCAGGAGAACCGCGAACAGGCCCCCGACCGAAAGCGTGCCAGTGCAGTGCCGACCGCGCATGACTCTCTCCTAATGTGGGAACGGGAACGCCGCGCGAGACACTCGCCGGCCGTCAAATCGACACGAAGTCCTTCTCAGGCTGTTTAACCACCAAGACCGGGCACGGGGCGTGCTGCACGACGCGCTCCGCCGTGCTGCCGATCAACACGTGCGGCAAGCCCGTGCGACCATGCGTGCCGACGACGATGAGGTCAATTTGCTGCTGTGCAGCATACCGGCAGATCGTCGCCCACGGATTGCCGAACAGGACTTCCAACACAATCCCGCCGGCAGAGCCGAACTGCTCGCCCACCAGCGCCGTCAGCCGTTCGCGACACTCCGGCTCGAGGTCCTGCCCGGCGTAGGTCACCGGCGCCTCGATGGGCAACGTAATCGCGAGATCCGTGGGAATCGGCGGGGGAATCACGTGGATCACGTGCAACTCGGCCCCGAAAATCTCGCAAAAGCCGCGGGCATACAGGGCCCCGTGCAACGAAAGCGCCGAAAAATCCGTGGGCCAGAGGATTCGGCGGGGATGAACGACCATCACGCATCTCCCAGAATAGCCGTCAGCCGTCAGCGTTCAGCTATCAGCTTACCGTGCCCGGCAGCGAACTGCTCGCCAAGCACCGGCGGACCGAGATACGCGGCGCGGACGGAACTGATGGCTGATGGCTATTCACGCATCCGGCTCGATACGCGTGCCGCTGCGACCCGCCAGCGCGTCCGCCAAGTGCTCGATATCACAGATGATAACCCGCGCATCGCCGCGGGTGCAGTCCCGCAGGAACTCGATCGCCGCCTCCATCTTCGGGCCCATCGACCCGGGTGGAAACTGGCCCGCTGCCAGATGCCGCTGGGCCTCCGTGGCGGTGAGATTGTCCAACAGGCGTTCCTGTGGGGTGCCGTAATCCAAAGCTACTTTGTCCACGCTCGTCACAATCACGAGCGTCGGCACGTCCAACGTCCGGCCGAGCAGCGCCGCCGTGCGATCTTTGTCGATCACCGCTTCGACCCCGACCCAGTTCCCGGCTTCGTCACGCGCGACGGGGTTGCCGCCGCCACCCGCGGCGACCAACAGCTCCCCAGCGTCCACCAGCCGCCGGATCAGCTCGATTTCGACGATCGCTCTCGGCGGCGGCGAGGCCACCACACGGCGATAGCCCTGCCGTGGCACCAGGATCATGTCCCAGCCCTGTTCGCGCTGGAGTTCCTCCGCCTTCTCCTTGCGGTAGAACCCGCCAATCGGCTTGGTCGGCTTCAGGAACCCAGTGTCGTTTCGGTCTACCTCCACGCTGGTGACAATCGCGGTAAACCGCCGTGCGATACCCCGCCGCTGAAGGACATTGTTGAGACATTGGGCAATCATGTAGCCCATGCCGCCCTGCGTGTGCGCCCCGCAGATGTGCAGCGGCAGGCGGTAGAGTTCGCGGGCGGCCAACTCGACCCGCCGCAGAACGTTACCCACCTGTGGACCGTTGCCGTGCGTGACGATCAACTGATAGCCGGCCTCCACCAGCCCGGCCAAGTAGTTGGCCGTGTAATTGGTGTTCTCGAACTGCTGTGGCACGTCGCCGACCTGGCCGGGTTTCGAGATGGCGTTCCCGCCCAGGGCGACGACAATGGACTTGTCACGGTAACTCAACTCCATGAACCACAGTATACGACAGCGCGGACCGCGCTCCTATGCCGGGCGCGGCAGGGTCTCGCGGCGTGCAGTTGTGCGCCGTGGCACGCCGTCAGGTATAATCGGCGTTTGTCCGGCAAACGCCGCGGACGAGGCAGACATGGCCGGTGAACAACGCGCCCAGGACGACAAACGCAAGGCTCTCGAGCGGCCAAGCCCGCCAGCGGCGGCGGCACCAGGCCGTCCGCCGGTGAAACCGTCGCCCGCGACCGCCCGCGCCGACGATCCCTTTCCGACCATTGCTCCGGGGACGCTCAACCCCGTGCCGCCGCAGCCGCCCCGTCGGCGTCCAGGCAAGCCGCGCACCGAGCCGCCGCGTTACCGCTGCCTGCGTTGCGGTTACTTGCTGGCCGACACGACGGTGGAGCGGTGCAGCGAGTGTGGCTGGCAGATCGACCCCGAGAGACTCGCGGACTGGTACCTCGGCGACGAAGAGCAGCGCTTTGCCCGCGCCGTGTGGTTCGTGCTGGCCTGCCTGTTTACGCACCTGCTCGCGCTGCTGCCGCCGCTGTGCCTGCCAGCACGCGTGGCGACGGCTTTTCTCGTGGCCTGGGCCGGGGTCGTGGGGCGCAGCGGCAAGCAAGGCAGCGTCGGCAGCTACTACGGCATCGCCGCGATGGTCGCGGGCGGCATCATGTTGCTCATGGCGGCCGCCGCCAGTTCGCTGACTTTCTACACGGCGGACGCCATTGGCGGGTGCCTGGTCCTGCTCACGATGCTGCACGACGCGAACGGAACTCCGCTGGGGGTGGCACGTGGAAGTCGCATGGCGGCTCTGGCGCTGCTGTTCGTCACACCCGCCATCGCGGTCGCGTGCTACACCCTGGAATCCGCTGCACCCCCGGCCGGCTGGACCAGCCTCTTTCCGGCTCCCTACACGCCGTTCGGGTTTGTGGCGCCCGGAGTACTTGCGGTCGGCGTATGGGCGTTCGCGTGGCGTACGCTAGCCGGTGTGCAACACATCCTGTTCCGGCAGCAAGACTTGTGAGTCGCGGCCGGTTCATCGTCCCATAATCGGAGGCGGGGCACCACGCGAGCACCACAACGAACGGTCTTGTTCTGCGCAGGTATAGAAAACTACTCGCAAGAACTGCGTATCGACGATATACTGGCTGTCTGAGCATGTCGGCGTTTGTGGCCGACAGCTTTCGGAATCGCTCACGAGATCGGCCGCCGACGCAACGCGCCTCGAGGGACGCCTTGCGTCCCCGGCCTGTCGCCCAGAAGGCCGTCCATGCCTACAGAATCCGTGCTCGACAAGTGCCAGGAGTGGATCGGGTACCAATTCCAAGACGCCGGCCTGCTGCGCCGCGCGCTGCACCATGCTTCGTCCGCCGCGCATCGCCGCGACAGCAACGAACGGATGGAGTTCCTCGGCGATGCCGTCCTCGGACTGGTGGTCTGTCAGGCGTTATACGAGCGTCTGCCGAACGCACTCGAAGGCGAGATGACGAAGATCAAGTCCGCGGTCGTGTCGCGACGGGCGTGTGCCGCCGTGGCGCTGGAACTCCATCTAACCGACGGGCTGGTGCTCGGGCAGGGCATGGACAACGGCGACCAACTGCCCACTTCGCTGGCGGCCGGGACGCTTGAAGCCGTGATCGCGGCGATTTACCTGGATGGCGGGCTGGAGCCGGCCCGCGAATTCATCCTGCGGCACATGGCGGAAGAGCTGTCCAGCTCGACGCATTCGCAGCATCAATTCAACTTCAAATCGCAGTTGCAGCAGTACGCACAGCGGGTGCTGAACGCGACGCCGCTGTATGAGATGCTCGACGAGAAGGGGCCGGACCACTCCAAGTGCTTTGAGGTCGCGGTGACGATCGGCGGCCGGCAATTCCCGAGTGCGTGGGGTCCGAACAAGAAGGAAGCCGAGCAAAAAGCGGCCCGTATCGCGCTCGTCACCATCGGCGAGCTGCGCGAGCTCACTGATGCCGACGCCGGCGACGGCGCTTGCCACTGACCCCCATCCTGCCGGACGCCGCGTCCGCGGGTGGCTCGTCGGCTCTGCCCTGATAAACGTCGCGACCCGTGCCGTCACGCGGCCCGAAAAAATCCCCCACATTTCTCGTCCCCAACGTCCCGCAACCGTGGAATAGGTGGTTGAATAAGAGCCCATCCCACAACCTGTGGCACAGGCTTCCAGCCTGTGGTTTCACCGGCAAGATGCCGGTGCCACATCCTGTGCCACATCCTGTGCCACATCAAGTTGTGGGATAGGGCTGTCGAGCTAAGCCCTTTACCCACGGGCGAGCCGTATGGAACCGACACGAGAAGAACTTTTCGCCATCCTGGTCCGCGAGCACGAACTCGGCCTCGCAGCGTTCGTGCGGGCGTGTGTGCATGACGCGGGCGACGCGGACGACCTTGTCCAGGAGACGTTTATCGCCGCGTGGCAGCAACTCGAAGGCTACGACGCCGCGCGGCCTTTCGCCCGCTACCTGCGAGGCATCGCCCGGCACGAGATCATGGATTATTTCGCACGCTGCACGGCGACCCGCCGGCATGTGCATGTGCTGCCGCCGGAGGCAGTCGCGGCCCTCGGGGACGAGTTCGAACGATTGAACCGTCCGGCCCGGGGTGAGGTCTACCGCGACTGCTTCGCGGCGCTGGCGGAATGCCTGTCGCAAGCGCTATCCAAACAAGATCGGGAGGTGGTGGAGCGGGCCTATCGCGAAAGCCAACCTTGCCGGGTCATTGCCGACCACCTCGGGCAGACCGTGGAGGCGATCAAAAAGCGGCTCCAGCGGGCGCGGGCGGCGTTGCGCGAGTGCATTGTGAACAAGCTAGGTCCGGAGGAGGTGCCGCATGTCTGAGCACCTCGACGACCGGCTGGATTTCGACGGCCCGTTCGATGCCGGCCAGTTGGCGCTGCACGGGTTGCTGTGGGCGTACTACGTCCGTGCCCGTGGCGATGACGGTTGCCGGGTGGAGACGGTGCTGGCGCGGGTTCATGCGCACAATCAGAGCCGCGCGAATCAGAGCCGCGACCGTGAGGGAGCGGAGCTTGAGCCCTGGCCGTTGCCGCGCGTCTTGCGGACGGGACCGTCCTTGGCGCTTGGGGCTCTGATTCGCCACCGCCGCTGGGCCCTCGGGGGGAGCCTGGCGGCGGCCGTCATCCTGCTGGCGGTGTATCTGACTTTCTCGCCGACGGCGCGGGACCACCTGACGGGCGGCCGGCCGTTCGAATTGCCCGACTTTGCCGCGTCTGCCCAGGCGGCCGTTCTTGCTCCCACGGCGCAGATATCGTTCGGCACGCTGTTGATGCTGTGCGGCCTGCAACTGGACGACGAGCCGACAGAAGCCGCGAAAGATGCCGGTGGGCTCGATGCTCGGCGGGCCAGTCGTCCGCTCCTGGCCCTGCTGCGCTCGGTGAACTGCGGCGAAATGGACGAACAACTGGCCGCGATCGCAGCGGCGCGGACGAAACGGGCTCAGTACCTGGCCGACATCGCGATGGGATGCGAGTCTACGGAAACGCCGGGTCAGTTGCCCTTCCAAGCGCTGATGTTTACCTGGGCCGATGGTATCTTCCGGCCATTGCGGGACTTAGGCCGCTTTGAGGAAGCGCTGGGCGAGGTTCGCCGCGCAATAGAATTCACGTCTGGCGACAATCCGACGGGACGGCCGTCGTTGGAATGGCACGTATCTTGGCTCAACGAGCTCGGCATCACGCTGGAGGCGATGGGCGACTACGAGGGCGCTCGGCAAGCGCACCTGGACTCGATCGCCGCCCGCATCGCGCTGAGCGGCGACCCAGAAGGTCCCGTCGTGCCCGATGGGCGGCAGGCACACGGTCTCGACTTTGTCGCACCGTATCTCAGCTTGAGCTGGCTGGCGATGCTGCGCGACGGCCACGCCGGCCTGGGCGAGGCCTGGGCACGGCACGCCAAGGCAGAGTTCATCTTACGCCGTTACTTCGGTTGGGTTTGCGCGGCAAATGGCATTCCGGCGCCCGCGGAACTCACGCTGTTCGAGGTCTTCCGCCGGCTACCCGAAGAATTCCAGACGCCGCCCGAGGAAGACTATCCCGGGGGCATCCCGGAGGAGGTCATCCAGCGTTGCAGCGGCTGGGCGCCGGCGGCCGGTGTGGTTTGCTGGCTGCGGGCGTGTTTGTACAACGACGCACGTCTGCGGCGAATCGCCGGCGATTACGCGGGCGCCGCCGCGGTGCTAAACCGGCTGGCGACGATCCCGGTGTATCGTTTCAGGGATGAATGGCGGCTGGACTACTGGGTGCCCGTGGAGGCGGCCCGGGTGGCCATTCTGCGGGCGGACTACCGCGGCGCGCTCGCACAGCTTGAGTTGGCCCACAACTACGCCGGCGCGGCGGCGTGCCCGTTCGAGCCGTTCTTCAACAAGCGTGCGGTCGGCCCGCTGGCGCTGGCGGAAGTGGAGCTGCTCCGCGGCGTGG
>JAGVEP010000214.1 GCA_020058145.1 Phycisphaerae bacterium
CCGCCCTGTCCCCCGGCGCCCGCGACCGCATCGACCGGGCGCTGCGGAGTTCGTGATCGACGGTTCCTAGTGCGTCCGCTCAGCCCACGGTCGCCCGACCCATACCGGACACGCCCCGGTTTTTTCCAACAATCCTGCAAGGATTCCGCCCGGCCGACGACTCACCAACGTGTCGAAGGCCCCGTGGGCGGCGTACGCCCGCACAGTCTTACTTGATGTCTAGGAGAAATTGCATGAAAAGGCGTTTCGCAACTGTCTGTCTGTGTCTGATCGGTGCGTTCTTGACGTCGGCCACCCAGGCCGAGCAGTTTCAGATCACGATCCAGAACATCAGCCCGAACGTGCTGAGTCCCGCGTTCTTCGGCACTCATGATGGGACCTGGAACCTGTTCGATGAAGGTGCCGCGGCATCGGCGGCGGTGGAAGCCGTTGCCGAAAGCGGCAACACGGCGCCGATGGTGGCCGACGCGATGGCGGCTCCTGGCGTACTCGGTTACGGCGTCGCGGGCGCCGCGCCGCTGATGACCGGCCAGTCGGCGACGACCACCTTGATGGCCGACATGGCCCACCCCTGGTTGAGTTTCGCCAGCATGATGGGCGTTTCGAACGACGGCTTCATTGGCGCGGCGATCGCCGATGGCGCCATCGACCTGTTCCCCGGCGGTATGCCGTTCAACGGCGTCATCGTCCTCACGCATTTGGATGTTTGGGACGCGGGCACGGAGGTAAATGATGAGTCCGCGATGTCGGTCGGCGCTCTCGGCGGCATGGGCGGCATCGACGAAAACGGCTTGATTACGAAGCCGCACCCCGGCATCCTGGGGATCGGGGACATTCCGCTGAGCTACAACTGGTTTCCCGGTGACGTGGCAATGATCACGATCACACCGGAACCTACCTCCGTTGCGCTGCTGGCGGTGGCCGTGCTGGTCTTGCGGCGCCGCCGATTTTGATTGCCGCCGGGCTTTCTGTTTCGACCGAAAGGCCAAGTGGGTAACCCGCCCCGGGACGCAGCGCAGGCGTCCCGGGGTCGTTCGTGCACCGACGTGAACCCCGATCGTCAGGCGGACATCGCCCGCGTCGCGACTCTCATTGGCCACAGGGCCAAGGGCGGCGGCGGTCGCAAGCCCAAAATCGACCGCGCGCGGCTGGCCCTTGACAGGGCGCGGCTCTGTCAAGGGCTGGCCGAATTGGTGCGCGCGGATTCGGACGCCACGCTGGCCGAACTGCACGCCCGGCTCGGCGTGCAGTGTGCGCTCTCGGCCATCTGGGAGGCGTTCGACCAGTTGCGAATCACGTTTCAAAAAACTACGGCGGCAAAGCGTGCTTGACGTAATCGGGGTCTTGGGTGATAAAGGTGGGCTGGTTTTCGAGTGCGGAGGGCCACGGACGGCCAGAACCCAAGCCCGCCCGAAGGCATTGACGGAAAAGGCGCTGCACACCTGTGCTCAGCGATGTCCGCACTGTCGCCGGAGCATGTGGTCGGCCTACACGAACTGCCGCACGGTGGTGACGCTGGAAGGGCTGCAACGGATTCGCTTACACATCCGCCGCAAGCTCCCGCAGGCCGGGAAGCTCCAGGCGGCGATTCGGCACTTCCTGAAGGTCACCCGGAGTTACTGGCCGGGCCTGTTCCATTGCTACGCCGTTCCGGACCTGCCGCGGACCAACAACGGCCTGGAGCAGCTCTTCGGTTCTACGCGGTACCATGAGCGGCGTTGCACGGGGCGCAAGGCGGCTTCACCCAGTCTGGTGTTGCGTGGCTCCGTGCGAATTGTGGCCGGCCTGGGCACCCGCACGCGCCGCTGGGCGGGCTACGAATTGGCGCCGCGCCGTATGTCGGCTTGGCGTACCCTCCCTGCTGGTCTCGAACAGCGCCGCTCCGCCCGCTCCCTCCGCTACCGTTTTCGTCGCGCCCCCGCCGCGTATCTTGCCCAACTCGAAGCGCTCCTGCTCAAGCAGGCTTTGCCACCGTAGAAAAAAACGCTGCGAGCCGCCGAGCAAGACCGCCCCGACGTCGCCCAGCGTCGCGCGGCTTGGCGGGTCGCGCAACTCGGGCTCGACCCCGAGCGGCTCGTCTTTGTCGACGAAACGTGGGCGACGACGAACATGACGCGGCTGTGGGGGCGGGCGCCGCGTGGCGAGCAGGTGGTCGCTGCCGTGCCGCACGGGCACTGGAAGACGACGACCCTGATCGCAGCGCTGGACAGCCGCGGGATGCGCTGCGCGATGGTCTTGGACGGCGCGGTGAACCAACTCGCGTTCGAGGCCTTCGTGGGCACGGTGCTCGCGCCGACGTTGCACCCCGGCGACCTCGTGATCATGGACAACTTGTCGAGCCACAAAGGCCCACGCGTCGGACAACTGATCCGCGCGGCGCAGGCCAATCTGTTGTACCTCCCGCCGTACTCGCCGGACTTCAATCCGATCGAAAACGCGTTCAGCAAAATCAGGCAGGACCTCCGCAGCCAGGGCCTGCGTGTCATGACGGAGCTGTGGGGCGCGATCCAACCCGTGCTCGATTGCATCACCACCACCGCCGCCGCCGCCGGCTTCTTTCGACACTGCGGCTATGCAACGCAGCAAAAGTGAAACCGCTCTAGCACCCGGCGTCAGTAAATCCTCGACTCGCGCGAGACCGAGTAGTACGCTGAACCTGGAGCTTTGCCGGCAGACGCAAGCTTGGGCGGACGTGTCGTGTCGGCAGGGAACTTGGCGGCACCGGCCTGCGCTAACCGCGAGCAGTCAACGCACCGGCAGCTCTGGAGGGTACGACATGTCTCGTAGGAACAGTGGTTTACAACTCGGGATCATTGCAACGGTTGTGAGCGGGATGCTGTTGGCTGCGGGCGCTTCGAGCTTGAGAAAGAATCCACCACTTGACCGGCATGGTAAGCTGCGGCATGGAAACTACACTTTTCCCAGGGATGGACGCGGATGGGGATTTCCAGGGCAGCCCGGTGACGCAGACGATTCCGCCTGAGCCGCCGCAAACGCTCGCCGCACGGATATGAAAAAGACACGCGGCTGAGAAAAGTTCTCAGACTCGTCGGCCGCTACGTGCCGGCCGACACGGAGGTCGGCCGGTACGGAGCCCAGCCGCTACATTTGCAGGCGCCCTCCCGGTACGATTACGCTCATGGACACGTTGCTTCCAGCTCTGGGGCTCCTGCTCGGTTCGGCCGCAGGTGCCAGCATCGTCTGGCTGCTGCTACGCACTCGAGTGGCCCAGACGCGGCAACAGGCCGAAGCTGCCGCCGGCATCGAGCGGGCCGCACTCCTCGAACGTCTTCAGGCTCGGGAACGTCAGATCGAAGAATTACGCGGCGCGGCGCAGACTGCGGAGGGTCGCAGTGCGGCGCTGCAAGCCGAGAACACGGCGCTTACGGTGAAACTCGCTGCGCTCGACGCCGCGCTGGGCGAAGAACGCCGCACCGGCCAGGCTCGGCTGGCCCTCCTGAACGAGGCCCGCGAGCAGCTCTCCGATGCGTTCAAGGCCCTCTCCGCCGACGCGCTCAAAAGCAATAACCAGACCTTTCTCGAACTGGCCAAGATGACACTCGAGAAGTTCCAGGAGGGTGCGAGGGGCGACCTGGACGGCCGGCAGAAGGCGATCGGCGAACTGGTCAAACCGCTCAAGGAGTCGCTCGAGAAGGTCGACGCGAAGGTCGCCGAGCTCGAAAAGACCCGCGCGGGCGCGTACGCGTCGCTTGAGGCGTACCTCAAGTCGCTGACCACCGAGCAGCAAGACCTGCGCACGCAGACGGCAAATCTCGTGCAGGCCCTGCGGACCTCGGAGGTCCGCGGGCGCTGGGGCGAGATGCAGCTCAAGCGCGCCGTCGAGATGGCGGGCATGGTCGAGCACTGCGACTTCGAACAGCAGCAGTCGGCGGACACCGAGGCCGGCCGCTTGCGACCCGACCTGATCGTCAGGCTGCCGAACATGCGAAATGTCGTGGTGGACGCGAAAACGCCGCTGCAGGCCTACCTGGAAGCGGTGCAGCTTACGAACGAGACGCAGAAGGTCGCCAAGCTGTGCGAGCACGCGAAGCAGGTCCGGCGGCACGTGCAAGAGCTCGGCGCTAAGGAATATTGGAATCACCTTAAGCCCACGCCGGATTTCGTCCTGCTATTCCTGCCGGGTGAGGCGATCTACCGTGCGGCCCTCGAACACGACCCCAGCCTCATTGAGGTCGGGGCGCGGGAGCGGGTCCTGATCGCGTCGCCGACGATCCTGATTTCGCTGCTGTGGACCGTCGCGCACGTGTGGCGTGAGGAGCGGATCGCCCGCAATGCCCAGGAGATCAGCGAGCTGGGCAATGCGCTCCACGAACGGTTACGAGTGCTCGCGGGCCACTTCGGTGACGTCGGCTCGGGTTTGGGCCGGGCCATCGAGTCGTACAACAAGGCGGTGGGGTCGTTCGAGACCCGCGTCCTGGTCGCCGCCCGCAAGTTCAAGGAACTCGGCGCCGCGACCGGCGCGGAAATCGACGTGCTCAAAGCGGTAGATGCAGCTCCCCGCACGCTGTCAGCCCTCGATCAGGAAGCGTGACGTTCTGGCTGTGCCGGGTCGGTGCGAGAGCGCGGGGCGCAAACGCGGCGTATGCCGCACGGCCGATACGGCCGTGGCGCCCGCCCCAACCTGCCGGACCCCGCACCCTGAACCCTAATCCTCCCGCAGGAAGAAGTCCTCCTCCGGCTCGAGTTCCGCGCCCGGTGTGCCGGGCTGCGCCTCGGCTGGCGGCGGAGGTGCTTTCGCCGCGGCGAGTGCGTCGCGAAACTGCCGATAGGGTCGCAAGTACGGCGATTTCTCGGTTTTCTCGACCGCCTTGCCGATGACCTCGCGGGCCTTGTCGCGATACACCTCAGCCTGGGCGTCGTCGAGCTGCGCGAGCAGATGATAAGTCGCGGCGGCCGCTGCCTGCGGCACCCACGCCGTCGGCGACTGTTTCTCCGCCAGGCGGCCATAGGTCTCCGCGGCCTTGTCGAGCACGGCCTGCCCGTCGGTGCGCGCGGCATCAAGCTGCGTCTCGAAGGGGGTCGCATCGAATTCAAAATCGGGTTCAAGTTGCGCGAAAAGCTGCACGTCCTGGATCAGGCGCGCGGTGTGCTCCGCCCGCTGGATGTAAATCCGTCCCGCCAGCGCCTGGGTCGCCGCCTCGGCGGTCCGCCCGGCCTGCTCAAAATACGGGTCTTGCAGGATGAGTCGCAGGCGTTCGTTCTTGCGGCTGGGGTCTTTCGAGCCTTGGAGGTCGCGCACCGTCCGCACCCACGCATCGGCGGCCCGCTGCGCCTGCCCAAAGGCCTGGATGCCCTTCTTCGCCGCCGCCAGCGCCTCGTCTTCCTTATTGAAGGCGTCCGCCGCGAGCTTTCTCAACTCCTCGGCCGCGGCTTTTTGCCCGGTCTCCAGATCGGTGAGCCGCTGCTGATAGCGCGTGATCTCCCCCTGGGCACTCTGTCCCTGGTCGGCGCTGTGCTTGATTTGCTCGTCCAGCGAGACATGCGCGTGGTCCAGCCGCCGCGACCGTTCCTGCGCCGCCATCAGCCGGCGCTGCAATTCCTCGAGTCCATTCACCGGTCGCCCGCCGCGGAGTTCAGCCGTCGTCGGGTCATCACCGACCAGTTCGGCGCCGAAGCGACCGCCGAAACGCAGTTCCTGCTCTGCGGCCTGGAGCCGTTGGGCACGCTCCAGCACACGCGTGTACTGCTGGCGATATTCACCGAAGGACTGATCGTTACCGGCGATGAAGCCCTTTTGTTCGAGCGTCAGCCGCTCGACCGTCACCTGCTTCAGTTCCTCTGCGACCTGGTTTAGCCGCCCGGCCTGCTCGTCGACCTGCGCCGCCAGCGACTTGGCGGCCTCCGCGGCCGCCGCGCGCAGCCGGGAAATCTCCTCCAGGTCGGCGCGGAGTTGCGCCAGCAGCTTGGCGGCGTCCAGGCCGCGATAATACGACAGCTTGCCGCGGGCCTGGTTCCGCGCGGAGCCCTGGTCGAGCAGGCGGGCCTGCGTTTGCGCCTGCTGCGTCCGGAGATCGTGCGCCTGGGCGAATAGGCCGGCCGCCTGGACGTACGCCGTCAGGCCGACCGTCTGCGACACTCCGATGGCCGTGGCGTCAAGCCCCGCGGCGCTTTGAGCGTGTGACGCAGCGGCTTTCAGCAGCGCGTCGTTGGCCTTAACCGCAGCCGCGAAACTCTCCAGCGCCTTCTGGACGCTCGCCGCATCGCCGTTGAAGGGCGGCAGCGTCGGCGCCGGCAGCCCGCTCTTGGCAGCCAGGTCCTGTGCCGAGCGCGCCAGCTTCGCGTATTCGCCGGCCACCTGTTTGAGCCGCTCGCTGGAAGCGGTGACGGCCGGCGCGAGGTCGGCGTCTTTCTTCCCGAGTTCCGCGGCGTCGGCCAATTCGCCGACCCGCGGCAGCGTTTGGTTGTAGCGCGCGAGTTCACGACGGGCGAGTGCGGCCTGCTCCCGCGCCTGTTCGGCCGACTTATCGGTCGAACGCCGCAGGTTTGGGGCGAGCAGCCCGGCCGCTAGAAACACGATCACCAAGCCTATTCCGACCAGGATGGGCGGCTTCACGGCAATTCTCCGGGCTGACAAACCCGCATCCCGCTTCCCGCAGGACAACTTACACGGGTCGGGAGCGAGCGGGTCCCTCGAATGTCCGCCACTTTGTGTACCGGCGGCCCGCACGTGTGTCAATCCAACAAAGTGCGCGAAAGGTCGCACGAGTGCGTGACAGTCCGGGCGGGCGTCGCCCGGCTGGCCCACGGCACGTGCGGTCTGGTCGGCTTCAGCCGACCGCCGGAGTTTGGCCATTTCCTGGTATTTCCGGGATCGAGGAGTCGTAGCCCGGGGGGATCGCCGTCCTGACGTGGGCTGGCCCGACCCGCTGGACGGTTGGGGGCTGACCCGATATCTAGTGCTCTGTCACGGCTGAATTGACGCACCGGTGGGAGGGCGAGGCTCCTGCCGAGCCGGTGCGGCGCGCTTCGCGGCGGCTCGGCCG